>PEUD01000134.1:0-498 GCA_002780805.1 Candidatus Omnitrophica bacterium CG02_land_8_20_14_3_00__42_8
CCAACGTTTACTTGCCCTAAATGTAATAAACAGATGAAATATGTCAGTAATTAAAAGTCCGCACCGAAGGTGCGCTAAGTTCAAGGTGAGCAATGCATCTGGAATTTTTGGAAAAGATATATGAACGCAGCCGGAAAACGAAGAAAAAGATTTTATTATCAGAACCGCATGATGAAAGGGTCCTCAAGGCCATAGAAAGTATTTTAAAATCAGGGATTTGCACGCCTGTCTTGATAGGCGATCCTGAAGAGGCAAATAGAGCGGCAAAAAAGCAAGGCATAGATTTAAAAGGGCTGGAGATAATAGACAATAAAAAATCGAAAGCGCTGGATAGGTATGCGGCGTTTTATTGCGAGAGGCGCAAAAACAAAAAACTAGGCCCTGAAGACGCGTTGAAAATAATTACCAATAACCCTGTTTTTTACGCCAGTATTATGGTAGCTGTAGGAGATGCTGATGGCTCTGTGGCAGGCGCTTCTACGACTACGCGCGATGTCG
>PEUD01000134.1:509-4919 GCA_002780805.1 Candidatus Omnitrophica bacterium CG02_land_8_20_14_3_00__42_8
ATATATTGCATAGGGCCGGCAGATGGTATAAAAACAGTTTCGAGTTCAACGATTTTAATACTGGATGATAAGACCCTTGGGTCTAACGGCGTATTCATATATGCCGACGCAGGCATTGTGCCTGATCCGACCGCAGAACAATTGGCGGATATCACAATATCCAGCGCGAGGATGGCAAAGATATTATTAGATGATCAGCCAAAGATTGCGATGTTAAGTTATTCAACAAAAGGCAGCGGCGGTTTTGGTAAGAGTATACAAAAGGTTCAAGAAGCTATGAAGCTTGCGTTAGAGAGAGAGCCGAGCTTGCTTATAGACGGAGAAATACAGGTTGATTGCGCGGTAGTGCCGGAAATAGCTCAGAGAAAAGACCCTGATTCCAGGATCAAGGGCAGGGCAAATATTTTTATATTTCCAAATCTGGACGCGGGCAATATTTCTTATAAATTGACACAGCGCCTTGCTAAGGCGCGCGCCATCGGGCCGCTTCTTCAAGGCCTTCAAAAACCAGCCAGCGATTTGTCGCGCGGCTGCGATTCCCAGGATATTATAGACGCAGTTGCGATAACAGCTGTAAGGGCGCAGGGCGGGGATATTCAGTAGAAAAATGATGGAGGTTACTTAAAGTTACAGAAAGTTTCGGAATGTTACGGAAAGTTGCTTTAAACATGGATTTTATTGTAACCTTACGTAACCTTAAGTAACGTTACGTAACATTACGCAACCTCCAAGGAAGCTTAAATATATTAATGATAATTCTTGTTTTAAATAGCGGAAGCTCTTCTATAAAATATAAGCTCTTTGATATACAGGGAGATTCTGAAAAGCTTTTAGATAAAGGCCTTGCGGAGAGGATAGGAGAAAAGATTCCTGCCCATAAAGAGGCCGTCAATCTCATATTAAATAAAATAGGGCCTAAAATAGATGCTGTCGGCCACAGGGTTGTGCATGGAGGCGATAGATTCAGCGAGTCTATTTTAATAGACAGCCATGTCATAAAGGCAATAGAGGATTTTGTTGAACTGGCGCCGCTTCATAATCCACCTAGTTTATTTACAATAAATGAATCTAGAAAAATACTTTCAGGCATACCTCATGTAGCTGTATTTGATACGGCTTTTTATTACGACATGCCTGAATACGCATATCTTTACGCGATCCCTTATAAATTTTATGAAAAATATAAAATCCGCAGGTATGGTTTTCATGGCACAAGCCATAGATATGTGTCTGAACAGGCTAGCCGCTTGTTAAAAAGGCCTTTGAATGGATTAAGGCTTATTACATGCCATCTTGGAAATGGCTGCAGCATAACCGCCGTAAAAAACGGAAGGGCAATTGATACAAGCATGGGTTTTACTCCTTTAGAAGGCCTTGTGATGGGGACGCGTTCAGGCGACATAGATCCCGCTATTATACCTTATATAATGGAGAAGGAAAATATAGACGTGACAGCGGTAGTGGAGATGCTCAATAAAAAAAGCGGACTTTTAGGGGTTTCCGGATTAACCAATGATATGCGTGAGCTGATGCAGGCAAAAGGCAGCAATAAAAAAGTAAAGCTGGCGCTGGATATTTTTATTTACAGGATAAAGAAATATATAGGGGCTTATACAGGCGTGATGTCAGGCTGCGACGCAATTATTTTTACGGGCGGCATAGGCGAGAATAACCCCGCTCTAATTGAGGAAATTTGTAAAGGTGTAGTCTCTAAGGATACAAAGACGCTGATGATCCCTACGGATGAAGAATTGATGATCGCCCGCGATACATATAAAATCGCGGAAATACGCGGAAACTGACCCTCGCTTTGCTCGGGTCAGACGCGGAAAAACGCGGAAGTTAGTATTTAACTTCAGCGTAGTTCTGCGTCCCGCCGAAGAAACAGTGGCGGGCTTCCGCGTGGTTCTGCGATATTTACGATGAAGATATATGTTGATAAAATACCGGAAAGCGGGCTCGAGTTAAACGAAAAGATTGAGCCGGGCCTGCTTTCACTGGATGAGCACGCGGTTGTAAATTTTATTAAGCCCATAGATGTAAAAGCAAATGTCACAAAAACAGGCGCCGATATTTTTGTGGATGTTTTATTGGAATCTCTCGTAGAGTACACGTGCGCTAAATGCCTTAGTAAATTTGAAGATATATTCAGAAAAAAGTTCAGCATAGTGCGAGAAGTCAGGCCCGCGGAAATACTAGAATTGGATGATGAGATAAGGCAGGAAATAATATTGGATTATCCTGTGAAAATTCTTTGTAAGGCTGAATGCAGAGGGCTTTGCCCTAATTGCGGGCAGAATCTGAATATAGGGGAATGTGATTGCGGACATAATGGGCCGATTGAAAATCGGCCTCTATGTTGATTAAAGAGGAGGTTACAAAATGGCTTTACCAAAAAGAAGGCATTCAAGTTCAAGGCAGGGTAAAAGAAGAGGTTCTCAGAAAATTCACGTTCAGAGCATCGGTGTATGCCCTAACTGCAAATCGCCTAAACTGCCGCATCGCGTATGCAGCGTGTGCGGTTATTATAAAGGCAGGCAGGTGATGCAGATTAAAGAGAAGAAGAAGAGGGAGAAGAAATAACCGCGGAACCAACGCGGAAGCAGTTGCTCGTTTCACTCGCAACTGACGCGGAACTACGCTGAAACTCACGTATAATTTCCGCGTTTTTCCGCGTCTGGCCGAAGGCCAGCTTCTGCGTAGTTCCGCGATTAAGATAGGAAGCTTATGATTAGAATAGGTCTCGATGCCATGGGTTCTGACAATGCCCCATTTGGAGACGTAGAGGGAGCTGTCTTAGCTGCCCGTGAATTTGATTATGAGATTATATTGGTAGGGAACGAGAGTTTAATAAGAAAAGAACTCGAGAAATACAAGCCGATCCCTTCTAATATATCAATTCATCATGCCTCCGAAGTCATTGGCATGCATGAACAGCCTGTCTTGAGCGTAAGAAGGAAAAAAGATTCTTCCATAGTCATACTTGGGAATCTCGCAAAGGAAAAGAAAGTAGATGCCATAGTCAGCGCAGGCAATACAGGCGCCGTGGTCTGCGCGGCAACGCTTAAATGCAGGCTTCTTCAGGGAATAGAGAGAGCCGGCATAGGCATTGTTATGCCTACCCTTAAAGACCCTATGGTAATGATAGACGGAGGCGCGAATATAGACGCCAAGCCATATCATCTTCTGCAATACGGCATCATGGCTAGCGCCTATTCGGAGCATATACTTGGTATAAAGTCTCCGAGGGCCGGGCTTTTAAACGTGGGCGAAGAAGAATCGAAAGGCACCGGTTTTTTAAAGGAGGCTTACACCCTTCTGGAGTCCTCAGGCCTTAATTTTATAGGCAACGTGGAAGGCAGGGATTTTTTTATAGGCGATTGCGATGTGATTGTTTGTGACGGTCTCGTGGGTAACGTCGCTTTAAAGGTTTCCGAAAGCGTGGTGTATGCATTCGGAGAAATGCTCAAGAAAGAACTAAAAAGCAGTTTTTTGGCCAGTATAGGAGCTATGCTGTCTAAAAATGCTTTCAGGTCTATGAAGAAAAAAATGGATTACACTGAATACGGCGGGGCCCCGCTTCTGGGGGTTGACGGCGTCTGCATAATAGGGCACGGCTCATCAACCCCTAAGGCAATAAAAAACGCTATAAGGGTAGCCGGAGAAGAAGTAATTAAAAACGTAAATCAGCATATTGTAGAAGCTATTGCTGTCAGGAGGGAGGAGTAATAATGGAACAGGCCGGCATACTCGGATTAGGTTGTTATCTGCCAGTTAGGAAGCTGACGAATGAAGACCTTGAGAAGATAGTTGATACAACAGATGAATGGATAACGACCAGGACCGGGATTAGAGAGAGAAGAATCGCTCCAAAGGAATTTGCTGCCAGCGATATGGGAGCAGAGGCTGCCAGGGCCGCTATTAAAGACGCGGGATTAAAGCCTGAAGACATAGATTTGATTATTACTGCTACGGTAACCGGAGATATGGCATTTCCGCCTACTGCGTGCATTATACAGGATAAAATAGGCGCTCGCAACTCAGCCGCATTTGATATAAACGCCGCATGTTCAGGTTTTGTATTCGGCATAATCACCGCAAAGCACTTTGTGGATTCAGGATTATGTAAAAATGCGCTGGTTATAGGCGCAGAAAAGATGACCAACCTTATTGACTGGACAGACCGCTCTACGTGCGTACTGTTCGGAGACGGCGCAGGCGCGTGCGTTATAGGGAAGAACAAGGACAGGCGCATTATTTCTTATTTTATAGGCTGCGACGGATCAGGCAGTAATCTTTTAAGACTTCCGGCAGGAGGCTCCAGGATTCCCACGACAGAAGAGTCTGTTAAAAATAAACTCCATTTTTTGAAAATGGAAGGCAATGAGGTGTTTAAGCTCGCGGTAAAAA
>PEUD01000080.1:0-6063 GCA_002780805.1 Candidatus Omnitrophica bacterium CG02_land_8_20_14_3_00__42_8
CATTACCAGTATAATCCAGCCGGGCGGTTCTATCCGCGATGAGTATGTGATAAAGGCATGCGATGACGCAGGTATAAGCATGGTTCTTACAGGCGTCAGGCATTTCAAACACTAAAACATGAATTATAAAGATACCGTAGATTATATCAATTCTTTCATAAATTTCGAAAAAATACCCAAATACCAATATACCGCTGCTTTTAAACTGGAGCGAATGAACGCTATTCTAGAGGCGTTAGGCAATCCTCATAAAGGATTGGATATTATTCATGTCGCAGGTTCCAAAGGCAAGGGATCTACGTGCGCTATCGCGGCTTATATTTTAAAAGAAGCCGGATATAAAACCGGGTTATATACTTCTCCGCATCTTGTGAATTTTAGAGAGAGGATAAGGATATTGTATAACCATCCTAATTGTGCAGGGAACGGTTTTAAACCGTTCCCTGCGGCTTTTGATGGGATGATAGGCGAAGAAGAAATTAATGAGATCTTAAAAGAAATAAAACCTGTCGCGGAAAATTTCAGAGAGCATGAAACTCTGGGCGGGGTGTCTTTTTTTGAGATTTTAACAGCGTGCGCTTTTTTGCATTTTAAGAAAAAAAAGGTTGATATAGCGGTTTTAGAGACAGGTCTTGGAGGAAGGCTTGACGCGACCAATACAGGGATGCCTTTAGTGTCCGGCATAACAAACATAAGTTTAGAACATACTGATAAACTAGGCGATACTTTGGGTAAAATTGCGTATGAAAAAGCCGGGATTATAAAAAATAGGAGTTTGGTTGTCAGCGCCTCGCAGGAAACAGAAGCAATGGATGTCATAAGAAAAGTTTGCATTGAAAGAAATGCTGAATTATATGAAATCGGGAAAGATATAAAATACACTATTTTAAATTCAAGTAAATTAAGCCAGGTTTTTGATTTAAAAGGGCCGGGATATTCTTATAAAAATCTGGCGATGAATTTAATCGGCGCCCATCAGATTGAAAACGCTTCTCTCAGCATAGGCATGCTCAAGCTTATAGGCCCGGGAAAATTTAATATACGGGAGAGTGATATAAGAAAAGGGTTAAGAGAGGCAATTTGGCCCGGAAGATTGCAGGTAATCCAAAAAAATCCATATATAGTTTTAGACGGGGCTCAGAATCCGGCCAGCGCGTCAGTATTGGCGGCTTCTATAAGGAAATTATTCGTTTATAAGAAGCTAATATGTATATTCGGCATATCAAGCGATAAGGATATAAAAGGAGTAAGCAGTGTCTTAGACGCAGTCAGCGATATAATAATTCTGACTAAAGCAAGCAATAATTCCAGGGCTGAAGATGTATCAAGGTTAAGGCAAAATTTTAGGAATTCACCTCGGTGCGAGGCAAGACCCGGCCTTGAAGAGAGTAATGATATAAATGAAGCTATACAAAAGGCCTTGAAGCTTGCGGATAAAGATGATTTGATATTAATTACCGGCTCGCTATTTGTAGTAGGCGATGCGATGCAGTATTTTAAACTGTAGTAAGTTGACACTCTGACAATGTCAGAGTGTCAACTTAGGTTTAAAATTATCCTTGTCCGTCTTCGCTCTTGGGGTATATTTGTAAGCTTGTATGATGAGCTTCTGCGGACTGCGCAAAAATTAAATGTTTTTTAAGCTTAATTTTTGCCTTGATTTTTTATACGGCCGGGGTATAATTAATTTATATATGCGCTGGATTAAATATAAAAGATATTTTATATCAAAGACTGCTGTATTTTTTACAGCAGTCTTTTTTATTGCCTCCGGCATTGCAAGCGCCAGCATATCCAGCAGTAAAAATTATAAATTATACACGGCCCTGGCTGACGGCGGAGGGGCCAGCGGCGCCTCAAAGAGTTATAATACGGAGAATAGTGTAGGCTATCCGTTAGACACTAACGTTATCACAGGCCCGAGTTATAAGTTATACGGCGGTATGCTTTCTACCAGGAATATCATATCTGAAGTAACTATAATGTCGCATAATGACGGTCAGGCGGTATTTGAAAATCCTCCTACCCTGAAATGGATGGTTACGGATAAAGATAAAGACCCTCAACGTTATTATCAGGTTCAGGTCTCCAGGGATAATTTTAAAACAATGGATGCTGATTCAGGCGTAGTTAAATCCGGCACTCAGGAATATACCACGCCCATACTTCTCACCACGGAAGGTTATATAGACTATAAATGGCGGGTAAGGGTAAGCGATGGATATGATTATTCCGGCTGGAAGGTAGCTACAAACGGATTTAAACTCGCAATAGGGAAAGTGGATGTGCCTATAATATTTGCGCAAACCGCTCCCGGAGGCAAGGATATACCTGCGAAATTATGGCAGGAGTGCGGAGATCCATATATGTACTGGGAATATCCTGGCCAAGGCGCGCAGCCTGTGGGTTACAGTTACGTATGGGGCGATATGCCTGATAATCAGGCTGATACAACAGGGTATTTTTATCAGACCCCTTCTGATCTTCTTGGAGACGGGATCAGGGTATTTAATATCAAGGCTGAGAATTCCGCCGGCAACTGGGGAGAGACAGCCTCTTTTGAAATATGGATAGATAGGGGCAGCCCTGTGATAGGGAATTATTCTCCTTCAAAAGGTTCTATCCTGGCTACGGATAAGCCAACGATTACTATAAGCGCTAGCGATGATAAGAGCGGCGTTAATCCGGATGCCATAAATATGAGAATAAATAAATCAAGTCTAAATGCCGCCTATGATGATAAAACTCAAACCATAACATATATCCCGTCTATCCCTCTGAGCGAAGGAGACACTGTCGTGTCTCTTGAGGTATCTGATTTTGTGGGCAATAAAACTTCTCAATTGGTTTGGAGTTTTACTGTTGATACGAAAGGCCCGGCGGGATACATCATAATAAATAATCAGGATGCTGTTACGAATTCCGTATATGTTAACCTTGCGCTGGACGCCAGCGATTCCACCACAGAAGTCCAGAGCATGGTGATCTCAAATGACGGGGTCTTTGATACCGAGCAATGGGAGGCGCTTAAAACCAAAAAAGAAAACTGGGCGCTTACTCCTATAAGCGGCACCCGCAAAGTCTATGTGAAGTTTAGAGATATGGCAGGGAATGAATCTGAGATATTTAACGATACGATAGAGCTTATAATAGTAGCGCCCGATACCATAATTACAAGCGGGCCGAGTTTATTGACAAAATCCAGGGAAGCCCTTTTTACCTTTAAAGGAAGCGTGGAAGCTTGCGTGTTTAGATGGAAGTTTGATGATGAGGAGTGGTCTGATTGGTCAAAAGATATGTCAGTTACCAGAAAAGATTTAGAGGAAGGGAATCATTATTTTAAAGTTCAGTCAGCAAAAGATGTTAATAAAAATTCCAAGATAGACCTTGATGAAACAGATCCGTCTCCGGCGGAAAGAACCTGGACCGTAAGCGAAAAAGGTGTTGTAAAGCCTGAACCTGAAAAAAAGAAGCCTTTTAAGTTCTGGAAAGAAGAGTAATCCAACTCCTTTATTTTCAACTGGTTACTGGTTACCGGCTGCTGGTTACCGGTAACTATTTTTAGCCCCTGCCCTTGACAAGCCCTATCAGATAGTATATAGTTATATCACTCCCTATCAAGCTATATTAAATATTTTGATAGGTTTTTTATCCTATGGAGAGAACACATGCTTTTAAATAGCGAGGTGGCATATATGAAAGAAAAATATTACTCCGTTGCCCAGACGGCCCAACTGCTGGGTATATCAAAACAGACACTCGTAAGATATGAAAACAAGAAGTTATTCCCTGCCGCCAGGAGAAATGCCCTTAATAGCTGGAGGGAATATACGGAAGAAGATATAAAAAGACTCAGGGCTATAATGGGAAGGACAAGGTAGATGGCCAGGTTTAAGACAAGTTCAATAGCATTGGATATAGGCAGCCGTTTTATAAAACTCATTGAGCTTAAAAAAGAGAAAAATAGTATTATGCTGGCCAAGATCGGCATAAAAGAAATTCCAAAAGATTCAAAGCTTAACAGAGATAAGATTACCGGCCAGCTTATCTCTCAGTTATTATCAGAAAACAGCATAAAATCCGGGGCTGTAAACATATCAGTAAACGGCCAGTCTGTTTTCGTGAGATTTATAAAGCTTCTCCAGGTAAAAGAGGATAAGTTAAACCAGACAATGAAATTCGAAGCTCAAAACCAGATACCTTTTAGTTTGAACGAGGTTATGTGGGACTGGTCTCTTTTGAATAAAGATAAAAATGTTTCCAAGAAGGCAGTTATAGTGGCGATAAAGAAGAACCTTGTAGAGGAAATGATTTCAAAGCTGAACTCTGTTAAGTTGTCCGTGGAATTAATAGATGCAGCGCCTATAAGCGTTTATAACTGCATGGCATTCAACGAAGATTATAATGACCAAAACACGGGCGCGATACTTGACATAGGCGCTAAATCCGCCAACATCATTATATTTAATAAAGATAACTTATGGTTAAGGAGTTTTCCCATAGCAGGCGAAAGGATTGAAGAGGCAAAAGAGCAGGGGATAGAAGAGTTTTTAGCGGAGATAGAAAGATCTATTGAGTATTATTTCATGCAGGCAGGAGAAGAGGCGCCGAAAGAAAAAAAGATAGATCAATTTTTCCTGACCGGGGGAGGCAGTATTATAGAAAACATGGAGCCAGCCTTTGTTTCCAAATTTAATATAAAGCCTCAGATCATGGATCCTTTCAGAAAATTAGGGGTATCGAAAGATGTCTTCCAGAAACTCCAGGCAAGCGGATCCAGGAATCAGTTTTCTACGGTTGCGGGCGCCGCGCTAAGAGGCATGGCTGATTTAAGGATAAAGGTTAATTTTTTGAAAGAGACACTGTCGGAAAGTAAAATTTCTTTTCAAAAACGCTTTTATTCAGGGGTTTCAATAGCCACAGGCGTACTGATACTTATAAGTTTTTCAGTTTTTATGCGCCAGGATTACTACATAAAGAAAATCAAGCTTGATAAGACTGAAGAAATGATAGAGACATACAAGACTTATGAGCCTAAAATAAAAAAGATACGCGAAGAAGAAAATATTTTAAAATGGAAAATAGACGCGCTTTATCAGACAGCTTCTTCCAGAGCGGCATGGCTTGGGATATTTAAATCCATTTCAGAGATACTGCCCAAAGATGTGTGGGTCACGGATGTCTCGGGTATTATTTCAATAGAAAAAAGCGGCCTGGGGCGGATGGACATGAACGGAAAGGCGCTTTCTTACCAGTCGGTTAATGCCTTCGTGTCGAGCCTTAAGGCATTGCCGGATTTTAGCGACGTTCGGCCGGTATCGTCTTCTGTGGAAAATGATAAAGATACGGGAGAAGAGACGGTAAGATTCAGCATCACTATGGATGTTGTACTGTAGGGACAGCACACTGTGCTGTCCCTACAATGTAGTTCAATAAAGGACATATGTTAAAAACGCCAAGAGAAAAAACAATTTTAAAGCAAGGCCTTATAATTTTTGCTGTGTTAGCAGGGATTTATATATTTTTCCTTAGCCCGTTTCTCAAAGAAGGCCGTTCGATAATAGACGAGGAATTGGAGCGGAAGATAAGCGAAATGAAAAGATCTATCACGCTTACAGGCACGGCGCCTTCCAGAGAAAGTTTTGCAAAAATGGAAAAGGAAAAAGATTCCCTGGCAGAAAAATTTTCCGGCCTGGTGGATTTTGTAGATCCCAAAAAAACGAGGTTGTCGGAAAAGAATGCGGAGGCAGGCCTGTATTTTATCGAGAAACTTCATTCTACCATGAAAAAATTTGAGTCGGAGTCGGAGGCGAAAGACGTGAAATTTCCCGAGAATCTTGGATTTGGAGACGGCCTTCCCAAAGACAATATGGTGCCTGTGCTTTTGAGGCAGCTTGAGACTATAGAATTTACGGTAGGGGCGCTTTTAAAGAACGAAGGCTCAAATGTTTATGCGCTGAAACCGCTAAGGCCCATTGAATATATAGAACCTGTCTCAAAAAAGCTGTTTTATACAGAACTGCCGGTTCAGATCTCGATAAAGACTAACACGAAAACTTTTAT
>PEUD01000080.1:6075-13346 GCA_002780805.1 Candidatus Omnitrophica bacterium CG02_land_8_20_14_3_00__42_8
GGAATTCAAAAACGCAAGCCCTGTCATTAGCGTGAAAGAATTGCACGTAAAAAGCATTGAACCTGAGTCAGGCGGCCTGGAAATAAGCCTGGTTCTGAGCAGCTTTATGGCCGCGAGGGAATAAAATGATTATTAGGGGAAAACTTATATCCGGGCTTCTTTTACTTTTATTAATCGCTACCATAGCGATAGGTATCAATGCTCAGGAAAAAAAGAAGAAAACATCCGATGAGTTTTTGAAAGATATTGAATCCATGGCAGAAACAGCAAAGGCCAAAAAAAAGATAACCGCGGATAGCTGGGATATGGAAGGTTTGAAGAAGCTGGAGACACCGGAAGATAATTCTTTCCTCGCGGAAAGGGGTATTTTCTCCAAGCCTGTTTCTGAAGTGAAAGATGAGAAAAAAGAAGGCATCGTGTTTTTGAAAGAGGAAGAACCAAAAAAACCAAAGTTTGTTTATAAAGGCAGGATGACGCTGGGGGACAGGATTATTGTTATTATAGAAGACGAGAATATGGGTAAGAGTTTTTCTGTCAAGGAAGGCGATTCAGCGGGCGATTTCACTGTTTTAAGCATAGATAAGAAAGAAATCCGGCTTAGGAAAAAAGACGGAGAAGAAATCGCGGTATCGATGGTCAAGGAACAGAAGAAAGAGAAAGTAGAGGAGGGTTTTAAACCCTCCTCTACAGATGAGGAAGCAGGGGGGCCTAAATGAAAAGGAAAAAGGCCTTATCGCGCATATTATTAATTATAGCAGCGCTGGTGATATCCCAGTCTTCGGTTTTTAGGGTATTTGCGTCAGTGGATCCTTCTTTTATGAAGACAGCCGCTGCGTCGAAACTTGATCTCAGGAGATATTTCGAAGAGGCGATGTTTTTATTTGAATCAGGTAAATATAAGGAAGCGGTCATGCTGTTTGAAAAATTGATTGAAGTGGAAAAAGCGAATAACGAAGCGTATTTCACGCCTTTCGCGGAGATATACATTGAAAAATCCAAAACCCGAATGGTAGAGTTAATGATCATGGAAGAAAAAAAATGGGCGAAAATGAAAAAAGACGTTGTGAGCGAGGCAGAGGCCATTGCTAAAAAAGAAAGTGAAAAAAATATCCAAGAAGAAGAGGCGAAGAAAAAAATAAAAGAAGATTCAAAGAAAAAAGAATTATACGAAAAAGAGCTGGAAATAAAGACCGTATTTGAAAATGCCGTGGGATATTATAAATCCAAAAATTATCCTTCAAGCATGGTTGAGTTTAAAAAGATAAAGGAAATGGCCCCTGCCAGCCCGCTGGCGGGCCAGGCAGACTCTTATATAAAGAGCATACGGCAGGAGATGAAGAAAAATGAAGAAAAAATACTCCTTGCTAGAATGGAAGAGGTGAGCCGCGTCAAGAGAGAGATGGAAAAAGAGGATGGACGCCGGAGGCTGGAGATAGCGAAAAAAGACAAGGAGAAAGAAACGCTTAAAAGAATATTCGAACAGAGATTAAAAGTAAAAGAATCCAGGGACAGGGTAAGGAAAATAACATCTCTGATGGATAGCCTGATAGGCAGCATCAGGGGAGACAGGTTTGAGGAGGCAGAGGCATTAGTGAATAAAGCCATGCAGGAATTTCCTGAGAATGAAAAATTCAAGGAGATGCTGCATTATATAAACATGCAAAAGTTGAAGATGGAAGAAGATGCTTTAAAAAAGGCAAGAGAACTTACGGAAGAAAAAATGATGCTGGATGTGGCCAGAAAACATATACTGCCCGAAGAAAAGACAGTCAAGCTGGAAAGCGAAAAGAAAATAACGCCTATTGTCAGGATCCCTGAGATAAGAAGAAGGCTTAAGATACCCATAAGCGTTGATTTTAAAGACGTAGGCCTTGATTATGTCCTGGGGTTTTTATCGGATACTACAGGCGTGAATATAGTTTCTTCAACCGGCATAGACATGACTGAAAAAAAGGTGAGCATAAAGATAAAAGACATGCCTCTTGAGGAGGCATTGAGATACATATTGAAATCCCAGGATCTGGTTTACAGGATAGAAGAAGACGCTGTCTGGGTGGCTACGAAGGATGAGATCAGCAATGAAAATATAGATACAAGGGTATATTTTTTAAACCAGGGCATAGGCAGATTTGCAGAGTTTTCAACTCAGGCAGGATCAGCTGCGAATAAATCGGAAAGCGAATCTAAACCTTCCGAGGTTTCCTCAGAAGTCAAGACAGTAAAAAATATACTTGAAAATTCAGTTGATTGGCCGAAGGATTCAAAATTAACTCTGGATGAACGCACGGGAGCACTTGTCATAAGCAACACCCCTTCCAACCTGGAGACCATAGAGAACCTTTTATATAATCTGGATATAACTCCGATGCAGGTTTTGATTGAGGCAAGGTTTCTGGAGGTAACGGTGAGCGATCTGGATGATATAGGGATAGAATGGAAACTGAACGGCATGTGGGCCATGGACAAAAATAGAGCGGGTAATGATGTATATGGAGTAAGTAAAAATAGCGGAGTGGATTTTTCTAATTTCAGCCGTTCGGACGAAGGATTCAATCTTACATATCAGGGGATATTGAGTAATCCGCAATTTCAGGCGGCCATGCACGCTCTTCAGGAAAAACAAAATGCGAAGACTTTATCCGCTCCGAAAATTACCACTTTGAACAATCAGACAGCTACTATAGAGTCCGTGGATGAATATATCTATCCTACAAGATATGAGGCCAGCCTTGTGCAGTATGACATAAACGGAGATGGAGATTTTGATGACGCGGGAGAAACAGAATGGGTAAACGTGCCCCAGGATTTTGTTACGAGGAACGTAGGGATACTTTTACACGTTAAACCCAGTGTCGGAGCAGATAAAAAGACCATTACTCTTGCGTTGACTCCTGAGGTCAGTGAAGACACGGGGGCTTCTTTTACATATTCGGGAAGCGTTACTATCCCTAAATTTACATCCAGAAACCTTAGCACAAGCGTAATGGTTAAAAACGGAGAGACAGTGGTGCTCGGCGGCCTTATAAAAGAGACGAATACAGTTGTTAAGACAAAAGTTCCGGTATTAGGAGATATACCTTTATTGGGAGGCTTATTCAGGAAGAGCGAGGATTCCAAAGAAAGAAAGAACCTTTTGATATTTGTTACCGCAACTATCATGGAAAAAGAACAAAACAAAGTAGCTAGTTCCGATAACCCGGGAGAAAAATTTTTACAACAATAAAATGGCCATGAATTTACTTATGCGCATATTTTTATTAACTGCTTTATTATTAAACCCTGATGTTTCTTTTGCATATGAGATGAAGTCTGTCAAAGGCGATGACAGCGTATCCAGCGATAAATCTGTCGTTGTAGATGTCCCGGAGATAAGAAGGAAACTTAAGACGCCTATCACCGTAGATTTTATGGACGTAGGCCTGGACTATGTCTTAGATTTTTTATCAGAGGCGACAGATGTTAATATAATCCCGGGCAGCGGCGTGAAGCTTTCAGAAAAAAAGGTTGCTATTAAGGTCAAAGACATGCCTCTGGAGAGCCTTTTGAAATATATATTCAGGAATCAGGGGCTTACATACAGGATAGAGAAAAATGCGGTATGGGTGGATACATTGGATAATATGGAAAACGAGACGCCTGAGACCAGGATGTATTTTCTGGACCAGGGCCTGGCGATGTTTACTGAATTCAGCGGCACTACCGGAGGCACTAAAGGCGGCATAGGAGGGGGCTCTGCTATATCAAAGATAAAAACAATAAAAGATATACTTGAAAATGCGGTTATGTGGCCTAGTGATTCCAAGATTAATCTGGACGAACGGACAGGGGCATTGATAGTGACTAATACCCCGGCTAACCTTAAAATCATAGAGGATATTTTATATAATCTGGACATTGACGCTACACAAATTCTTGTGGAAGCGAGGTTTATAGAGATAAATATTACTGACCTCAGCGAGTTAGGTGTGAATTTGTCATTGGACAGCCCGTGGGCCATAAATAAACAAGAAACGAGCGGAACGGAAAGCGGCGCGATAACCCAGGTCGGGACGCCTACAGGCTCAAAATTCTCGACATTTACGGGTTCTCCGGACGAAGGGTTGAACATCACTTATCAGGGCATATTGACAAAGCCCCAGTTTTCAGCGGTTTTGCACGCGATAGACAAAAAGACAAACAGTAAAACATTATCTGCTCCTAAAATAACCACATTAAATAATCAGACAGCTACTATAGAAATAGCGTATGAGTTTGTGTATCCCACCAGATATGAGCCGACTCTTGTAAAAGAGGACAAAAACGGAGACGGCAATTTTTTAGGTACCGTGAACGGCGTTAAAGAGACCAGATTTGTCAATGTCCCGCAGGGTTTTGAGACAAGGCCCATAGGAATTTTATTGCATGTTACTCCCAGTGTAGGGAAAGATAAAGAAAACATAACGCTGACTTTAAATCCCGAGGTCAGCGAGGCTACTGCCAATGCATTTGAATACAGCGGAGAGGTAAAACTGCCGAAATTTACCATGAGAAACCTGAATACAAATATAGTTGTGCAGAATGGCGATACAATAGTGCTGGGAGGCCTGATAAAAGAATCAAAAACAAATACCAGGACAAAGGTCCCGTTTTTGGGGGATTTGCCTATCGTAGGCTCGCTTTTCAGAAAGAATTCAGATAGCACGACGAGGAAGAATCTTTTAATATTCGTTACCGCCAGCATTTTGAGCCCGGAAGGAGAAGAATTAAAATGAAGATAAAAAATATTAAAGATGTTGCGAGAGAAGCGGGTGTATCGATAGCCACTGTATCAAGGGTTGTTAATAAGCTGCCTTCCGTGAAAAAATATAACAGAGAAAAGGTGGAAGGTGTAATTAAAGAACTCAAATTCAGGCCTAATCTGAGCGCGCAGCGGCTGGCGTCCAAGCGTAATAATAATACGATAGGGCTTGTCATACCGCGATACGGAGATATATTCCATTCATTCTACGCCCTTCAGATTTTGCAGGGCGTGGGTATTGCGGTAGAGCGCATGAAAATGGATTTATTACTGCATGTCACCAGCGGAGAGACTTTTTTAAATATCTCCAGCGTGGCAGGGGTGATATTTTCTGATATTATAGGAAATGAAGAACAGGTTGACGGTGTTGTGGAAGCCGGCCTTCCGTGCGTTATAATGAACTATTATACCAAAGACCTTCCTGTATCCTGCATATCAATAGATAATTTTAACGCGGGCATAGACGCGGCCGAGTATCTCATAAAGTTAAAGCATTCCAGGATTGCCACTATTACAGGCGCCTTGAAGACCCAGGTTGCGATAGACAGATTAAACGGTTATCTGACGGCGGTGGAGAGGCATGATATTGAGAAAAAAAAGGATTATATAAAATACGGGGATTTCGGAAGAGAATCAGCCAGAATGCTCACGAAAGAACTTATAAGGATGAAAATTCCTCCCACCGCAATATTCGCGGCAAGCGATGAGATGGCTGTAGGCGCTATACAAGTATGCCTTGAGAACGGGATTAGCGTGCCCGGAGATATGTCGGTTATAGGTTTTGATGACAATCCTTTTGCCCTGAATTACAGCCCTGTGCCTCTTACAACCATAAGACAGCCTTTGCATAAGATGGCTGTAATGGCCGCCCAGACTCTTAACCAGATTATCCAGAAGAAGATGCGGGCCAACAAGAGGATAATGCTTTCAACTGAGTTAGTGGAAAGGAGCTCTTGCCAGGCGCTGGCGTAGCTAAAGGAGGGGTATGGTTATCGCAAAAAAGGCTTTCATATTTTTTACAGGATTTTTGTGCGCATGGATTTTGTTTTCAATGGGCATAAAAAGAGGCGCATGCCAGACGAACTTGCCGCCTAACGTTTCTTTTTCCGCGGACAGCTCTAATTTTTATTTTTTAGACAGGGATGAATCCAAGATCTATAAATATAATACGCAGGGTAAACTAACCCACACCTATACAATAAAAGAATTAGGCAAAGATTTCCTGTTCAGATAGCGTGTTCTCTCTTCTCGTATCAGATAAAAAAGGCAGGATATTTAATATTCCCGGGATGGAAGCGGCAGGGATGAAAGCAGGCTGTTTTTTCAGGCTGGATAAAAAAGATTTTATCAGGATGCCTGAAGCCAGCAAGCTTTTTATGCTTCCGGGAAGAATGCCTGTGGGATATGATAGCCTGAAAGGCTCTTTCGAGGCAATAGAAAATTATTCCGCGGTCGCGGCGTTCATAGCGCCCGCGTTTACCGGCACTTACAGCACCGCTTATGAACCGTTCCGACTCCGTGAGCCGCCGTACGGCGGCTCACGGAGTCGGAACGGTGTGTTACCGCTTTTTTGTTACACAGCCGCTGGTTTTTATAAAGGCGGTATCTACGTTACGGCAGTAAGGGTAGACAGGTCTTCCAGGCATGACCCTAGATTTATAGATATTAATTCTGCGGCAAAAAATGCCGTGGAAATAAAGAAATTATTTCCACGGAACAGGCTCATCAGGCATCTTGCGGATTGCGCCCTGGTTTATGACTGTCCGGGCGCCCAGAATTTTTTCTTATCAAGACAGGAATGCCCTCTGCCTGTGTCCGGTTCCTGCAATGCGGACTGCGCAGGATGTATTTCATATCAAAAGCATAGCAGGGGACAGACATACCTGTCCCCTGCACAGCCAAGGATAAAATTTACGCCTTCCCCTGAAGAGGTGGCGGAGACAGCTTTATTTTATACCCATAACGTGAAAAACGCTGTCCTCAGTTTTGGCCAGGGATGCGAGGGCGAGCCTTTGCTGGAAGCTGATTTAATTGAAAAATCCATAAGATTGATAAGAAATAAAACCTGCAGGGCAACGATAAATATAAATACAAATGCCTCTATGCCAAAGGCAATAGCCTCGTTATTCGACGCCGGTCTGGATAGCATAAGAGTCAGCCTAAACAGCGTCAGGCAGGAATATTATAATCGATACTATAAGCCGGCAGGCTATGTTTTTGGAGATGTCTTGAGGTCCATACAAATAGCAAAAAAGAAAAATGGTTTCGTGTCGATTAATTACCTGACCATGCCTGGTTTTACGGATTCAGAGGATGAATACGAGGCGTTGAAGAAATTCATAGAAGTCTATAAGATAGACATGATTCAATGGCGCAACCTGAATTTCGACCCGCTTGCTTATTTCAAGATACTTAAATATCCTGCCCGGCCTTCCTGCATGATAGGGGTGAGGCAATTGATAAAATCCCTGAAGAAATCTTTCCCTCGCCTCGA
>PEUD01000080.1:13380-14464 GCA_002780805.1 Candidatus Omnitrophica bacterium CG02_land_8_20_14_3_00__42_8
TGATTTTTCTATATCTAGTTGGTATAATCTGAATACACATGGACCCTGCCCTTTCTGCTTCAAGACATTATTTTTCAGTAGAAAGGGCGGGATATGTAATCATGAAGGAATAGCCGGGTGAAAAGAGTAAGCATAGTTGTTATATCTATATTATTTATAGTGTCAGGGCCTGCTTTTGGCTTTTGGATATGGACTCCTGAGAGCGGGAGGTGGGAAAATCCCAAGTATAGCGCCAAGGATACTCCCGGGGATCAGGCTGTGTATGCGAAGAAGTTATATGAAGCAAAGAATTTTAAAGACGCTCTCAGGGAGTTTAAGAAATTATTGAAGTATTACCCTCTTTCTAAAGAAGCCCCCACTGCGCAATATTATGTGGGCCGCATAATGGAAGGCATGGATAATCTCTACGAGGCGTTCAAGGCATACCAGAAAGTTATAGATATCTATCCTTACACTGAATTAGTAGACGAGGTGATAGAGAGGGAATATAAAATAGCCGATGCGTTCTTTTCAGGGAAAAAGATAAAAATTGTAGGCAAGTGGCAGATACCGGCAAAAGACAAGGCAATAGAGATATTTAAGGCAGTGGCTGATAATGCGCCATACGGCAAATACGCAGACCTTGCGAAATTCAAGGCAGGCATGTCTTATAAAGATATTCAGGATTACAACAGCGCGATACTCATGTTTAAAGACTTGATAGACAGGTATCCGAACAGTTCTGTTATAGACAAGGCGAGATTCCAGCTGGCAGAATGCTCAAAACTGCTGGCGGTAAAACCGGCTTATGATCAAACCCCCACTAATGTGGCGCGTAAGGAATTCGAGGATTTCTTAAAAAAACATCCTGATAGCGATATGGCTCCGGATGCTAAAAAGGTTGTGGATAAGCTCAAGTCTAGCGAAGCTGAAAATGCGTATGAGACAGGAGAATTTTATGAAGCAAGGCGCGCGCCTGAAAGCGCGATAATCTACTATAAAGACATAATCCGGAATTATCCCGATACGGAATGGGCTCAAAAAGCGCAGGAGAGATTAAATGAACTTGAGAAGAAATAATAAAATATTGTTCGAGCGAGTCCGC
>PEUD01000080.1:14485-17232 GCA_002780805.1 Candidatus Omnitrophica bacterium CG02_land_8_20_14_3_00__42_8
GTCGAGAACCGCATAGGATACTTCTCGACTCAGCTACTTCGTAGCTTCGCTCGAAGAAGATTGTTATGGTATTCTGGGGCGCTGGCGCTCTGGTGCATTTTATTGTTGGCAGGCTGCGGATACACTGCAAAGACAATCCTGCCTGATAACGTGAAGACAATCCATGTGGATACTTTCAGGAATAATATTGACATCACTAAAGAGGTTGGCGCTAAAGATAAATACGAAGTCTACAGGCCTAATTTGGAAGTTGATTTAAGGGATGCGATTGTGAACAGGATTTTTCTGGACGGAAGTTTAAAAGTAGCGGATAAGGGTTTTTCAGACGCGGTGCTTGAAGGTCAGATTATGCAATACAGAAAGGACCCGTTGAGATATCAGAATGAAGTTGTGCAGGAATACAGGATAAGCATTGTATGTGATATCAAATTAATAAATCGGAAGGACTCGAAGGTTTTATTTGAAGAAGAGAATATTACAGGGGATACCACATATCTTACAACAGGGGCTCTTCTGAAAACCGAGACGTCCGCTTTAAATGACGCAATGTCAGACCTTGCAAGGCGGATAATCAACAGGATAGTGGAAAACTGGTAATACCTTTTAATATGCCTACCAAAGAACTTACCTCGTATCTTTTCTTAGGAGAAGAAGATTTTTTAAAAGAGGCGGAACTGGCAAAGTTAAAATCCAAATTCCTGGAAAATACTGTCAGGGATTTGAATTATAATGTATTTTACGCAAAAGAAAAAGATTTTAAACTGAAAGAGATGCTGGATATTCTCAATACAGCGCCTTTTGTGTCTCCTAAAAGATTTGTGATTTTGAAAGACTCCGACAGCCTTCCGGAAGACGGTAAGAAATCAGTGCTTTTTTATCTCAAAAATCCCAGGGACAGTTCTATTTTTGTCATAGATTCTAAGTCAGCCAAAATAAAAGAAGGGTTTATTCTGGAGGCGTCAAAGCTTGCAAAGCTTGTCAGGACGGCCAGGCTCACGGATGCCGAGATAATTGCATGGATTTCGAAACAGGCGCGGATGGCCGGAAAGAAGATAAGCGCGGATGCCGCGAAACTGATGAAAGAAAATCTTCCCAATGATTTGCATGTGCTTTATTCCAGCATAGGCAACCTTATTCTATACGCGGGTAAAAGGCCTGATATAACAAAACAAGACGTGGAGAAGGTTATATACGCGGCGCCTCTTAAAACAAGTTTCGATCTTTTGGATGCCATAGAGAAAAAAGACGTGAAGCTGGCCCTGAATATATTTACAAGCATTCAGAAATATAAAAAGAGAGAAACGGAATATTTGCTGGGTCTTCTGTCCTGGCAGTTCAGGATGCTGTTGAGGGTGAAAGGATTACTTAGGATAAGAAACAGATTCGAAATACAGAAAGAGCTGAATCTCTATAATACAAAGTTTGATCAAATGGCCCGTTATGCGGTCAGGTTCAAGAGGCAGGAGATAATAAAGCTTTTGGAAGAGATATTGAAGGCGGATAACGATATTAAAACAGGAGAGGCCCTGCCCAGGTTCGCGCTGGAGAAATTAATACTTAAGATGTGCTCTTGAGAAACCACAGGGCTACACTAAAATAGTTCTCGACTGAGATTGCATAATTTGTAAATATGTCCGCTCGAACACTATCCTTCGATAAGCTCGGGACGTGTTATTCTTCGAGCGGTCACGAGAGCAGATAAGCTCGGGACGTGTTATTCTTCGAGCGGTCACGAGAGCATATCATGAAAGCAGAGTCGAGAAGCAATTGTGGAACTTACGCAGAAGTAACGTTTAGTTTTTTCATCAATCTGGATTTTTTGCGCGAGGCGGTATTTTTGTGAATGATGCCTTTTGACTTTGCCTTATCAAGCTGTGATACGAGGAAAGTGAGCTGTTTTTTTGCCTCGTCCATTTTTTTGGATGAAAGAAGGCCTAAAAATTTAGCTGTCTCTGTTTTCAGCCTGGATTTCACAGATTGGTTGCGTAAAGCTTTTTTTGCGCTTTTCTTTATATCTTTATAGGATGCGTGCAATATTGGCATAAATGCTCCTTTTTGTGTGGGAATAAAATAACATATGCCTAGAAATATGTCAAGGGATAATGTTTAAATGTCTGTATTATTTGAATAGTTAGGTTACATTTTAATTATATTAGCTCTGCTCAGCCCAGCGGGTTGAAAGGCCTTTTTGACGCGAGCGGGCACGGTGTCCCGCAGCCTGACAGGTCTACGAAAAGACGCTCGGACGCCCCAGCGAGGCGTCCTTCGCTCGGGCGTCGATTCTCACTCGTCTCGCCGCCTATTCGGCGGCAGACACCATGCCCGCTCGAATCGCCGACGCTTTTCTTTAGGCCTGTCAGGCTGCGGGACGAGCGAGCGTCAAAACGGAGCAAAATTTCCTCGCTGGGGAAATTTTGCGTCCTTGAAACCGCTGGGCTGGACAGAGCTAAAGCGTCACCTATCATCGAAAGTATTACATAATGTTTAAATGTCTAAAAAACACATAATCAAATCAGCGGGTATTATAGGGTTTGCCACTGTCATAAGCAGGGTCCTGGGCTTTGTGAGAGATATCATAATTGCAAAATTCTTCGGAACAGCCAAGTATGCCGAGGCATTTGTAGTGGCGTTTCGCATACCGAATATGCTCAGAGACCTGATAGGGGAGGGCGCCGCGAACGCGGCGTTCGTGCCTGTCCTGAGCGAATACGCCGTGAAGAAAAAAGAAGAATTTTGGGAGCTTGCAA
>PEUD01000130.1:0-883 GCA_002780805.1 Candidatus Omnitrophica bacterium CG02_land_8_20_14_3_00__42_8
CGGCTGGGGTAGCGCCGGGCGCGGCTGGGGACAAAATGGAAATGGGGATGTTTCTTTTTACCGCCGCCTCATTTGCCCCTGCCTGCGCCACAACGCCCGCAATCTGCCCCAAATCCCCCTCCGGCACGCTCACTTCGGTAGCAACGATATATCCCAGCTTGCTGATTATCCTTACAAAGTCAGCCGGGGCAGGCTGCTTGGGCAAAACTATATGGCGCTTATAATTTCTTACTTCTTCTGTCCCTATGCCTACAAATATCACTGTTATGCCTAACTCGCTTTCTGCGGCGCTAACCATCTGGTTTAATGTCTTAAACCTTGCCTGCGCGCTAAGCCCGGGCAGGCTTGTCTCGCCGCCATCAGTAAAGACTATCTCAACCCTGTTCTCGCTTGGGATATCCGCGCTTTGCCACTTCTTTCTTAAACCGTTTACAAGGCTTACAGTGTTTATTCCTCCTCCGTCTCTAAAGCTTCCCATCCATTCTGAGGTGTCGCTAAACACTATCTTCTCAAGCCCTTCCTTAGGATGGTTGTTTGACAAAGGAAGGCCTTCGTGAAATTCTTCTCCTATGACGCCCATTCCAAAATAAACGCCTTCCCTGTAAAGGCTTGTTATCTTCCAAAACAGACTCAGGAAATACCTGCTCATCTGGGTAAAACCAGCCACAAGGCCTGAGTTACCTGTTATACTTCCGCTTACATCCACAGTTATTCCGAACGCCAAACTTGGCCTTGTATCTTCGGCTATGGTCCTTATAAAGGCCCTTGGCGAACCCTGAATCAGCCGCCTTATATCCAGCCTTCTTCCGCTCTTCGCGTGTATTTCTTCGGTTTCCGGCTCTTTTGCAAATATTTCAACTAACTCGTCTGCCTCACTGCCAAA
>PEUD01000130.1:940-4657 GCA_002780805.1 Candidatus Omnitrophica bacterium CG02_land_8_20_14_3_00__42_8
GCCTGCGCCCTCCATACTGCCCGGCTTTACATACGGCTCAACATCAGGGACCCCTTCCTTCTGTTCTTCGCCCACATCGCCTTCTATGTTGAAGCTTTGTTCTATTTCTCTTTTGTCTTGTTCTGGCAGGTCCATCCACTCTACATCCGGCGGCTGAAGTATTTCGCCTTCTGTAAACTCGCTTATAATATCTCCGCTGACAGCGCCGCCTCTTATTTTTTTATACTTTCCGTTACCTGTTGTATTTAAGTAGTAGTCTCCCTTGAACCTTTTTGCATAGGCATCCTTGTATATCTGCGCGGCTATATCCCTTATCGGTTCATCTTCGAGCTGACCTATTCTGGCATATATCAAGTTTATTCTATCCAGCTCAAAGTCATCCGTTATTTCTTCTATATTTTGCAGTTCTGTATCTTGTCCGCCTTGTTCTTTTAAAACCCTTAAAAATGCGTTGAATATCCCCTTTGCCGCCTGCCGGTAATAGCAGTCTTTGTCCCTCTGCATTAACCGTGTCAAAACAGATTCTCTAATGTAGCCTTTGGTATCTTCTGAAAATATCAGAGGAAACAGCATAGAAAAAAGCTCTACATTAGGGTGCGCCAACTGCTCAAACCTCAGCCTCAATTCAGATACCAAATGGCCTATTTCATGGTAACCGACCCAGTCAAGTTCGGTTTTTGAATGCCCTGTGTCCCTGCCGTATACTACGCTGTAATAACCCTCCTCATCGCTGTGGCCTTTATATACCCCCTTTGCTCCTGTTTCTTCCCCAAATGGATGGCCTTCTGTGGCATACGAATAAAGAGGAAGCCTCTCCTGCATCTCTGGGCTTACTTCTAATTCATCAGGGCTGCTTATTTGCGTAGTATTAATTATAGGCATTGGTTTTACAAGTAGATAGAGTTTGTTTTGCTTTATAATTGAAAAACTGAATAAGAATCTTTCCGCGCCCTTTCTAAGCAGGCCCTGCCTCAGCCCTAACAATAACTGCCTTGCGCGTTCTTCGCTGGCTTTATCCTGGGAATATAATCCGCATATTTCAACGATAAATTCGCCCAAATCCTTATCGGTTGCCTCTGCGGCTTCTATAACTGCCTTGGCAAGACATTCGCCGCCGTCTTTCCACTGTTTAATTCCAGCGGCGCCATCTCCTGCGGCAAGCAAAAAGCCGGGCAATATATTATCAATAAAGTATGTCCTTTTGTTATCCTGCTCCGCAAGTTCTCCTACCGCCTGCTTTATCACTTCTGTATCATAGGTAAAATCAGACTCTTTTAATACCTTGGCCAATCTCTGCGGCCTTTGGGCAGGCCTTTCTATCTGGGGTTCTAACTCGTTTCTCCTGACATAATCTACCCCTGCTACGGCCTCAAGCCCTATCACTTCTGCCTCAAGGCCTTCTCTTAAATGAAAACCTGGTTCTGGTTCTTCTGTCTGTCTTGTCTCCATTCTCCTTAGGTGCAGGCCCTTTAACACTGCCTTTAAATCATCAAGCGCTACCCTCTTTGACTCTTTCCACTGATGCAGGGCCGGGACCCACATCTTTGTCGCCTGCTGAATCAGGGTCTTCGGATACGCCTGCCTGCCTTCAAATCTGCCCTGAGGATTTCCTGCCAGAATAAGCAATACCTCCGGGTCTAATTCCACCTCAAGCCGCATCCCTAAATAATACAGGGTAAACTTCCTCTCGCCGTTGAATAACGGCCTTAAGACATACAAAAGCTGCGGGCTTACATTCGCCTCGTCTAAAAAGAGGAATTTTCTTTGGCCGTGGACAGTCTTTCCCGGTGTGTGTATATACCTTCCGTTTATCTTGCCTAAATGCGAAAGGAACTCCTGCAGTTTAAATATTACCTGTCTATCTCCTGCCAATTCCATTGTCCCTAAAATACTATCCGGCTCCATCTCATTAAAACAATTGACTGTATAAAGAGGGATGCCCAAGACAGAACTTAAGGCCCTGACAAGCCTGCTTTTTGCACCGCCGGTTTGGCCCATAAAAACAACAGGTGAAGGCCCTCTTATCCTTCCGAAGCAGTCCCTTACCCTTCTTATGCTCCATAAAATCTGGCTTGCTGCCTCGTTGATTACGCCTGTATATTCTATGAAGTCGCCGGACATTACTTCTTCAGGCGGCAGAGAAAATCTCATTGCCTCTTCTGTAAGCCCTGTGTCCATACCGCCTATTTGCTTTATTAATCTTAGTCTTATCTGCCACATATCATCACCGACCCTCATTACCTTAAGGCCTGCTGATAAATCTGCCTCCTTGCCGATATCTCCCGTAACAGGGTATCTGTTGCCGGGCGTATTAACAATATAACTCCCGTCTCTTTCTTCTATCCATATTCCGTTTGCAAGCCGCTGGCCTGTCTTTAACTGTTGTGTTATCCATACCCTTTCTACGGCCCTTAGTTCTGTTTCTATCTCAGCTATATCTTTTTCTCCTATGCCCTCATAGTTTAACGCCTCGTTTAAAAGCGACTCTATAAATTTTTCCCTGTCTTTGTTTACATCGTCCAGCGCGCTCAGATAAAGCCGCACAACTGCCTTAAGCACAAGCCTTGCCGAGTCAATTTCTCCGGCTCCTTCAGTTTTAAGCCGCATTTTCTCAATCAGCACAAGTTCGGCAAGCTTAGATATGTCAGTCAGGCTAAAGCCGTATTTTAGCGCGAATCTCTGTTTGAAAAGATTATGTCCGTTGGTGAATATGCCGATGTCCATATACCAGGCAAGAATGGCGGTTCTGTAGATAATCTGTTTCTCCTGTTCTGTAAGGCCTTTGTAGAATTTATCCAGATATGCCTTTTGTTCTTCGTAGGAAGACGGCGCAGGCAGGCCTATCTTCTGGAAGCGGTTAAAGAAAGGCGAAGAAAAATGCCTTTCCCTTACCACAGAGGCCTCTACAACAATATGGACGCCTTCAGCAAGGACATAAGTCTTTGCGCCGAGCTCAATCCTGCCTGTATTTAGAAAATCATTGAGCCGCTCCAAATCTTCGCTATTCAGCACATCTAAGGAACTAAGATACAAAATGGTCTTTGTCCCCTCTTTGGGCTGACTGCCTTCTTCAACGAGATAGCCGCCTATAAAACCCATCACCTCTGTCATGGCCTCTGAGTCCGCTATACCCTCATCGTCAAGAGGGTTAAATCTTATCCCCCTTGCGCCTATCAATTCCAAGGTGTTTGAATAGGGATTGCCGTTGAATGTGCGCAGCTTAACATCATTTGCCGCGCAGAATGCCTTCACCAATTCGTAAGGCAGGCTTGCGTCTTCACTGACAAGCATAGTGTGCTGGCCGCTTTCTATGCTCAAGCGCAGGGCATTAATGGCGTTTATCTGGCTTGGAACCGAAGCAAAGTATATGCCTGCTAATTTAGACTCCTCAATCTCTAATTGACCGGTTGGCCATGCGCTATGCCATTCAGAAAACCCCCTAAACAGCCCGTCTATGATGCTGAGCACGTTTTCAAAGTCCTGACGATCGGGGAACTGATATGCGTAGTTGAGAAGAATTGCCTCTTTTATGTCAAATCCTTTGTTTACCATCTGAACTACCCTTATTATCTCCCTTGGGCTTATGGCATACTGATAGGTATAAAGTTTATTAAATGGGCTGAATTTAAACTCTTGTATCTTTTTGGGAATCTCGCCTTCGTAATCCTGGCGGAAGCCTTCATCAGTGATATATTTTATGTAGGTATGCAGAGTTAC
>PEUD01000090.1:0-674 GCA_002780805.1 Candidatus Omnitrophica bacterium CG02_land_8_20_14_3_00__42_8
CTATTATCTTGTCAGCCGATTTTTCATTTTTTTCAGTAACAGTGATTTTCACATGTATTTCTTCAGGATGCGGATATATGCCCATCTGGACATTGCCGCTGATTTTCAGTATATCCTCTATAATTTCATTGACCCTGGATTCTGCGAGGCCTGTTATTTTTATAACCCTGGATTTTATTATCCGGTCTGAAGGAAATTTCTTTTTTAGATAAGGGATAACGGTTTGCTCAAGCATTGGGTGGAGTTCAAAAGGGACGCCGGGGAATGCAATTAGGGCCCTCACCCTAACCCTCTCCCATTTCGAAGAAATGGGATAGGGGATGGGGGTGAGGGGGATGATCAGGCCAGGCGCAGTGCCGATCTTGTTATCAATAGGTATTCCGCCTTCCGGTACTAATGCCTGGCGAAGGTTATCGGCAGGCATTTTTATTTTACGGCTCTTAAAATGCGCTTTTATGCGCTCAGCGATTTTTTTATTGAAGATCAATTTTCTGCTTAGCGCCTTTGCAATGCATTCAAGCGTCAGGTCATCAACAGTAGGGCCGAGGCCGCCGCTTAAGATTACTATTTCTGATTCAGTGAAGGCCTTTCTTATAGAGGAGATTATGGCCGCAGGGTCATCTGGTATGTCTATGTGTTTTGAAGTTTTTATGCCTATAGCCGCGAGTTTATTA
>PEUD01000090.1:743-4309 GCA_002780805.1 Candidatus Omnitrophica bacterium CG02_land_8_20_14_3_00__42_8
GCAGAAACTTCCATAGCTCTTATTATAAGCAACATTTAATGTATAATCAATTATAATAATTCTTTTTGAAAGAAAATCGGCTCGAGATGTGTCTATTATGTAAAGAATGGTTTGAAACCATTCCCTACATAATGGGAAGGGGGGTGATGGATACTTTGTGCTTTACTTTAACCTGTGGTAAATGTATAATTTGTATTTATAGCAGGATATAAGAGGCAGCGCAAGGCGCTGCAGCTACATCAAAAAGGGGGTTAGCATGGTTAAGAAAGAGGAAAAAGAAAAAAAGACAGTAGCGGCAAAGGGCGGTGACAGGGAAAAGGCAATTGATTCAGCTGTTTCGCAGATAGAAAAGCAGTTCGGCAAGGGTTCTATTATGCGCCTGGGGCAGGAGACAAAGTTTGAAGTGGACGTTATTTCTACAGGCGCATTGTCTTTAGACCTGGCATTAGGAGTAGGGGGAGTGCCGAGAGGAAGGGTAGTAGAGATATTCGGGCCTGAATCCGGCGGAAAGACAACGCTTACCCTGAGCATAATTTCGCAGGCTCAGAAATCAGGAGGTGTCGCTGCTTTTATAGACGCCGAGCATGCATTGGACCCGACTTACGCTAGGAAATTAAAGGTAAACCTGGACGACCTTTTGATATCGCAGCCTGACACGGGTGAGCAGGCGCTTGATATAGTAGAGATGCTTGTAAGAAGCAATGCGGTTGACCTTATAGTAATAGACTCTGTCGCGGCTTTGGTACCGAAGGCAGAGATAGAGGGTGAGATGGGAGACAGGCATATAGGGCTTCAGGCAAGGCTTATGTCGCAGGCTTTAAGAAAACTTACAGCTATAATTTCCAAGACGCACACCTGCGTTATTTTTATCAATCAGATAAGAGAGAAGATAGGGGTTATGTTCGGAAATCCCGAAACGACCACAGGTGGAAGGGCATTGAAATTCTATTCTTCTGTGAGGATTGACATGCGGAATATAGGAGCTATAAAAACAGGCGATAAGGTTATAGGCAACAGGGTAAGGGCAAAGGTTGTAAAAAATAAGGTTGCCCCGCCTTTCAGGAATGCAGAGTTTGAGATAATACACGGGGAAGGCATTTCCAGAGAAGGCAATGTTCTGGAGCTGGGCATAGATTTAGGCGTCTTAAGTAAATCAGGTTCTTCAATAAATTTTGGCAGCGAAAAGATAGGCCAGGGTATGGAGGCTGCGAGGGAATATATGAAAAATAACCTAAAGATATGCGATGAGATAGAAAAGAAAATAAAAGAGGCCCTCGCAAAAGCAGCTGCAGAAAAAAAATAATTGCTGGTAATCTCGGCATCTGGGACGGGCAATCGCAAAGTAAACTTTGCGGCTACAGCGTGTAGGTGTAGCTCTGCACCATCTTATGGTGCCAATGCTGGCATATCAGCAGCGCAAGCCCCGTTAGAAATTTTGTTATTTCTGTATGGGGCTACTGATATTTCTAACGGGGCAAGGCGCTGCAACTACAATTCATAGATGTAGTTGCAGAGTTTACTCTGCTGCACGAGGCAAAGCAAGCTTTGCAGCTACAGCTACAAAAAAAGAGGTGGGCATGAAGAGGGTTTTGGTATTTATTTTTGTATTTTTATTAGTTTCATTGGTATTTGGCGCGTATGCCGAGCCGCCCAAAGAAACGCTGAGCCTGCAGGATGCATTTGTAAAGGTTTCCAAGGATGTCGGGCAGGCGGTTGTCAGTATAAACACCGAACACACGGAGCGTTACCAGACAAGATATTATCCTTTTGCGCAATTCGAAGACCAGTTCTTCAATGATTTCTTCAATGATTTTTTTGTAGAAGGCCCCCAGAGGGAGTTTAAGGGGATAGGCCTTGGTTCAGGTTTTATCATCAATAAAGAAGGATATATAATTACCAATGAACACGTGATTCACGGCGCGGATAAGATCACTGTTACATTGCCTGACACCAGGGAGTTTGAGGCTAAAATTATAGGGTCTGATATTTATTCCGATCTGATTGTAATAAAGATTGAACCTAAAGGAGAGTTGCCTTATGTAAAATTTGGAGATTCGGATAATGTCCAGATAGGACATTGGGCGATAGCCATAGGCAATCCTTTTGCGTTTGCGGTGAAAAATCCTGAGCCTACAGTGACTGTTGGGGTAATCAGCGCTCTTCATAGGAGCCTCCCGAGGACAGATAAGCGGACAAGGGAATATTCAGACTTAATACAGACGGACGCCGCAATAAATCCCGGGAATAGCGGCGGGCCTCTGGTAAATATTTGCGGGGAAGTTATAGGCATAAACGTCGCCATATTTACTTTGAGCGGAGGGTCAGAAGGCGTAGGCTTTGCGATTCCTATAAATTCTGCCAAGAAAATAATAAATGACCTGATGCAGGGTAAAAAGGTTTTGTATGGCTGGCTTGGCGTAATTATCCAGGATATAGACGCTAATTTAGTATCTTATTTCGGCTTAAACGATAAGACAGGGGTTATAATTTCAAGAATAGTGGATTCCAGTCCTGCTGAAAACGCAGGTTTAAAGCCCGGGGATATAATCGTTTCTCTGGATAATGAGAAGATTAAAAACACAAAAGATCTTATAAGGAATCTTCTGAAGAAGAATGTCGGAGAGAAGGTTGATTTAGGGGTTATAAGGAATTCAAAGCTTTATTCTATCGTTGTGGAAATAGGAGAAAGGCCTGAGGATAAAACAGTCCTTGCGCAGAACAAAATAGAGCCGCAGGCTGTTCAGAAAGATATTAAATCATGGAGGGGGTTAGAGGCCTCTGATATAACTTCGGAGATAGCGCAGCGTTTTAAATTAAGTGCCGAAAGCGGAGTGGCTGTAATCTCTGTTCAGCCAATGAGCCCTGCTGAACGCTCAGGCATAAGGCCCGGGGACGTGATTTATGAAATCAACAGGATGCCTCTTAAAGGTATAAGAGATTATTTGACGGCTATAGATAAAGTATCCGGCGACGCGCTGATAGGCACATCCAAAGGATATGTAGTGCTTAAAGAAAATTAAGTTGACACTCTGACAATGTCAGAGTGTCAACTTAGCAATAGGATTTTATGAAGGTTGATGAGATACGAGAGAGATATCTGAGATTTTTTGAGGCAAAAGGGCACAGGATTTACCCGAGCGATTCACTCGTGCCTCGCAATGACCCGTCGCTTCTATTTACAGGCGCGGGCATGAATCAATTTAAGGATGAATTTCTCGGCAAGGTAAAGGGCTCAAGAAGGGTGGCTACGTGCCAGAAATGCCTCAGGACAGGAGACATGGAAAATGTAGGGAAGACAGCAGGTCATCATACATTTTTTGAAATGCTCGGTAATTTTTCATTCGGGGATTATTTTAAGAAAGACGCTATCCTGTGGGCGTGGGAATTTCTTACAAAAGAGCTCGGGCTTAAAGAAAAGGATCTGTGGGTCTCTGTTTATAAAGGTGATAAAGAAGCGCATAAAATATGGAGAGATACAGTAAAAATCCCGGAAAAAAAGATTTTAAAATCAGGAGAAGAGAATAATTTCTGGCCAGCTAACGCGCCTATCGATGGCCCTGATGGGC
>PEUD01000090.1:4325-4799 GCA_002780805.1 Candidatus Omnitrophica bacterium CG02_land_8_20_14_3_00__42_8
TGAGATTTTTTTCAACGGGCCTGACGGCGTAGAGATATGGAATCTTGTTTTTACGCAGTTTGACAGAAAAGATAAAGGTGTATTAGATCCTTTGCCGAGTAAAAATATAGATACCGGCATGGGTCTAGAGAGAATTGCGAGGGTAGTGCAGGGGAAAAAGACCAATTTCGAGATTGATTCGTTTGGGCCGATTATAGATGTCATATTAAACCTGTCCGACTCCGTGAGTCGCCGTACGGCGACTCACGGAGTCGGACAGGTAGGACAAAAGGTGAGGGCAATAGCAGACCATATCAGGGCCGTTACATTTGCAATATCAGACGGGGTCCTGCCTTCAAATGAAGAAAGAGGTTACGTGATAAGAAAGCTTATAAGAAAGGCGTTCTGGTACGGAAGAGGGCTTGGATTGGAAAAACCATTTTTATATAAGCTGGTGCCCGTGGTAGCCAAGGTAATGGAAAAACCCTATCCTGA
>PEUD01000075.1 GCA_002780805.1 Candidatus Omnitrophica bacterium CG02_land_8_20_14_3_00__42_8
CTTATATTATCAGCTATCCGCGCCGCGTCTAGTTTGGAAACATCCGGGAGGAGTATTGAAAATTCTTCTCCGCCGTAACGGCACGCTATCCCGCCGTCCACAAAATTTACAAGCACCTTAGAAATCAATTTGAGGGCCATATCGCCTGCCATGTGGCCATACTCATCGTTATAATTTTTGAAATTATCTATATCTATCATGAGAAGAGAGCACGGAAAATTATTGCGATAGCAATTAGGCAATTCCTGCTTAATCCTCTCCATAAAATATCTTCTGAGATATAACCCCGTGAGCCCGTCTTTAATAGCGAGGTCCATGGTCTGTTTATAAAGCACCGCGTTTTGGATGCTCACCGCGCCTATATCGCATATGATATCCAGAAGCCTGAGGTCTTCGGAAGTATAATGGTAAGGATAGAGATTTTCTAGCCTCAAAATGCCTATAACTTTATGCCCTCCCATTAACGGACAGGAAATAACGGAACGAAACGACTTTTCGTATTCGCTGAATTTATCCTCGCTGAATCTAAAATCTTTTTTTATGTCTTCCACTAAAAGGGCCTGGCGCTCTTTAAAAACCCATTCATCCAGTATGCCGCCCTTTTTCGTCTTTACCTTATCCGGATATACCTTATTTATTGAAAATGCAAGATTTAACTCTTGTTTCGAAGTATCCACCAGGAACAAAAGGCCTGAATCCGATTTACCGACAATATCTAAAGCGCTGTCCATTATCTTTTTTATGATTTCTTCCAGGGATAATGTAGAATTAAGGGTGGAGACGACATCCTTCAGGGAATTATACCTGCCTTTCTTCTTCTCCAAAGACACGGCTTCTTTCTTGTGTTTATTATGTTCATCTTTCAGGACGTTGATATTTTCCGTTATCTCTTCAATCCTGGCCGTTACGATAAGGGAATGGTAGTTATGTTTTTTTATTTCATTATCAGCGATCAGAAACGTAATGAAAAATACAGGGATATTCAAAACATACAAAAAATGAGTTGTTATTGATATAAGGATGGACAGAAAAATGCCGGCGCCCAGGAAAAAAAAAGTCCTCTGGCAGCCGAGTTCGTGCATGCTGAATATTATAATGAGATTATATAAAAAAATATTTGGAAGTTTAGGAAGCGCAGTGCGAAAAACAAGATAAGAAACGATTACAAAACTAACGCCGCATAATAATATTACTATTAGGGTCTTTTTATTTTCTGATTGCATATGACACAGATATATGCATATCTAACACAGATTCACGCAGATAAAATCAAAATCTGCGATCATCTGCGTTCGATTTGCAAGAATCTGCGTTTAATTTTTTATACTATGGTTTCTTCCGTATCTTTATTAAAAAAGCGGGCCTTTGACATGTCAAATACAAGGTCCATATCCTGGTGGACTTCCGGCCTGTCGTGCCCGCCTACCCTTGCGATGAGTGAACTCTTGCCGGCTGTGATATATAAGTATGCTTCCGCGCCCATTGGCTCTACTATCTCAACAACGGCTTTTACGGTGTTTTCGGAGGATGCCCGGGAAGTAAAAAGCTTATCGTATATGTCTTCAGGCCTTATCCCGAAGAAAATTTCTTTGCCTTCATACACGGCCAATTTTTTATGCATATCCTCAACTACCTTTACGATAAAACCGTCTCCCGTAAAGAAAAACTTGGAATCTTTTTTGATTATCTCCCCTTTTACAAAATTCATGGGAGGCGAGCCGATGAAACCCGCCACAAATTTATTGACCGGCTTATCGTAAAGCGTGATAGGGCTCGCGACCTGCTGGATAATGCCGTCTTTCATCACGACTATACGGTTGCCCATGGTCATGGCCTCTGTCTGGTCATGGGTAACGTATATCATGGTTGATTGGAGCCTGATATGCAGTTTATTTAATTCTGTCCTCATCTGAACGCGCATCTTGGCGTCCAGGTTACTCAAGGGTTCGTCAAATAAAAATACCATCGGCTTGCGGACTATGGCCCTGCCGACCGCCACTCTCTGACGCTGGCCGCCTGAAAGTTCCCTGGGCTGCCTGTTTAAAAGTTTGGCAATGCCGAGAATTTCCGCGGCATCTTTAACCCTGGTTTCTATTTCTGATCTAGGGTATTTGCGGAGCCTGAGGGCGAATGACATGTTTTCATAAACAGTCATGTGGGGATATAATGCGTAATTCTGAAAGACCATGGCAATATCCCTGTCCTTCGGAGGCACGTCGTTGACCATTTTATCGCTTATCCAGATCTCGCCTTTCGTGACATCTTCCAGGCCTGCTATCATCCTTAATGTAGTGGATTTGCCGCAGCCCGACGGGCCTACAATGACTACAAACTCCTTGTTCTCGACTCCAAGGCTCATATCGCGGACAGCTTCTATATTGCCCGGATAGGCCTTATAAACGTTTTTTAAACTTACTTGCGCCATTTTTTCGCCGCTCGTTTTTCGTAGTCAAACATCTTACCTTCTCAAACCGCGCAGGTTGGGGGTGTTAAATAGCTGATAAGCTGAGAGACAACGCCTCTGAGATTTTTGCGATGAGTAATCATATCAATAAGGCCATGCTCTAAAAGAAATTCCGAAGTCTGAAAGCCTTCGGGAAGTTTTTGGCGGATGGTCTGCTCTATAACTCTCGGGCCGGTAAATCCGATAAGGGCCTTAGGCTCGGCTATTATAATGTCGCCCAGAGTGGCAAAACTCGCAAGGACCCCTGCCATCGTGGGATTAGTAAGTATTGAAATATACAAAAGACCCGCTTTATTATGTTTCGCGAGGGCGGCGCTTGTCTTTGCCATCTGCATGAGGGAAATCATTCCTTCGTACATCCTGGCGCCTCCGCCTGAGCCTGATATTATTATTAAAGGTAACTTATTTTCGGTGGCGTATTCCGTGATCCTGGTAATCTTTTCTCCCACAACATGGCCCATGGTCCCCATTATGAAACGAGAATCAGTTATGCCGAGAGCAATTGGCAATTTTTCAAGAAGGGCTTTACCTATCACGCAGGCATCGATCATGCCTGTGGCTTTCCGGTCTTCTTCCAGCTTTACGGGATACGCCTTGGGGCCTTTAAAACCTAAAGGATCGCCCGAGGCCATGTCCTTGTCAAATTCTTCGAAACTGGCTTCATCCGTAAACTGATTTATGCGCTCGTACGCGGAAAGAGTGAAATGAAAATTGCATTTAGGGCATACTTTAAAATTTTCATCGAGGTTTTTTTTGTAGATCGTATCACCGCAGTCTTCACACTTTACCCACTGGCCGCCGGGTACGCCTTTACGCTTCTGCGGGATATTGGTGACTGTAGATTTTGGTTTACCAAATAGAGCCATAATTTATACTTCTCGACTCTGCTCCCTTGATATGCTTTCCTGACCGCTCGAAGAATATCCCTCGACTTCGCTCGGGACATGTTGTTCGAGCGGACATCCTGGCTAAATTCGCGGGCTCAGTCGAGAACTAAAACACATTAATCACAAGGCCCGTGAGGACCTTGGGGTAAAAATACGTTGATTTCTGCGGCATCCTGCTTCCGCGGAACGCGGCATCCCTGATCTCCGTGATTTTCACAGGGTTAACTAAAATAGCCATGTCATATTTAGACAATAGGGGGCAGGCATGCCTGTCCCCTATTGCTTTAATAGCATAATCCAAATCTTCCGTAAAATCTATAACAATTTTACCAAGAGGGCCTATGATGAGGTTTTTGGCGATCGTGACGTCCAGGTCTTTTTTATCCCGGAATATAAGGCCTGTGATTTTTTTTCGCGTATAAACCACGAATCTGGCTTCCCTAGGCCCAGCTTTATCACCAAAGGCCTTAAGGCCTTTGGTGGATTTAATAGGTTTTGTAATAAAATTTTTTTTAAAATTTGTTTCCAAAGCCGCGAGGCCGCCTTTATCCAGCCCTCCTACCAATCTATGGTACGGCAATACCACCAGGCCGTCTCCGAGAAGATCTGTAAAATAGGTGAGGATGTAGCCATATTTAGGGTCTTTTTTGAATTTACTGAAAGCCAGCCCTACTTCATATCTATGGTGTCCGTCAGCAATGAAAATCTTTTTGTATTTCATGAGGCCAATGAGCCCGGCGATTATCTTTTTATCAGAGACCTGCCAGAATTTATTTCTTACGCCGTGGCTGTCGATTATATTTATTAACGGCTCGGCAATCATTTGATCCCTGATGACTGCGGAAATAGCCCTGTCTTTATCCTCGAATATCGCGAATACAGGGCCGAGATTCGCCTCAATGGCATGGATAAGCTTAGCCCTGTCTTCCTTCGGGGCGGCCAGGGTATCCTCGTGAGGATATACGAAAGATTTTTCCGTGTCGAATTCTTCGAGTTTCAGAAGCGCGATAAAGCCGATTCTTCTTTTTTGCTTTCCGTCAAGTTTGAATTCCTGCAGGTTTATGTATATGCAGGGGGTTTCATCTCTTTTGAAGACTCCTTTTTTCTGCCAATCTTTAAGGTATCTGCCCGCGCGGCCGTACTTATTGTCCTTTTCATTGTCGCTGGGCAGGTCTTTTCCAAGCAGTATGCGGACGATATTATATCTATTCATTTTATAAAGGCTTTCTTGTTCTTCTTTGGAAATCACGTCATAAGGCGGGGCGACTACTTTTGAAAAATCTTTTATCTTTTCCCGATTATAACGGATGCCTTTAAAAGCAATGATATCTGCCATAAAAAATAACCCCTGTTGTTCCGCCGGCAATGTCCGCTATCAGGTCAAAAATATCACAGGACCTGCACGATACAAAAAGCTGGTGTAATT
>PEUD01000099.1 GCA_002780805.1 Candidatus Omnitrophica bacterium CG02_land_8_20_14_3_00__42_8
ATCCGACGCCCCATAAGCCGCAACCGCCAGGACAGCTAATATTTTAAAATTTTTATACAAAACCTCCCGCGGGGAACTTTTAAAAGCCCGGCCCATGAGAATGCCAAAAACAGCGTATTCAATTAAATGCAGGAACTTGTCAAAATAAGGTATGGAGATATCAAGCAAAGGCTTGGGCATGCTTGAGAAATAAAATATAATGCCGGCGTAAACGTATAAAGGCAGCCAATATTTAAGGAATCTTTTTATCAATGCCTGCATCCTTCCTTGCATGATAGGCACGGGTTGGAAGGATTCTCTTTCTTTGCCTTTTCTTTATAGCCGGGACTCCTGTTGTCAGTGGCGTAAAACCCAGGGCCTTTAAATATAAAACCCACGCCCATGCCTATGAGCCTTTTTACCTCGCCTTTGCATTTTTTGTCAGGGCAGGCAGTGAGCGGCTTATCCTTTATGCCCTGGGATATTTCAAATATTTTTTTGCATTTCGCGCATTCGTATTCATAAATCGGCATATTATCTCCTTATTACGCGAAGCTTCGCTTCGCTACTCCGAAACTTTTATTTCTTAAACAACCTTTTTACCTTGTCCATAAATGACTGCGACAAAGGATTAACGCTTCCGTTGCAGGATTTTTCAAATTCTCTTAAAAGGCTCTTTTGTTCTGAATTTAGGCGCGTGGGCGTTTCCACTACCACTTTTACCATCTGGTCGCCTGTTCCGTAGCCCCTGAGATTTTTTACGCCCTTTCCGCTAAGGCGGAATATCCTGCCTGACTGAGTGCCTTCCGGAATCCGCATCATTACATTGCCCATAAGGGTAGGGACTTCCACTTCTCCACCCAGAGAGGCCAGCGGAAAACTAATAGGGATTTCGCAAATTATATCATAACCATGCTTTTGGAATATAGGATGTTCTTTTACGTTTATATAAATATAAAGATCTCCCGAAGAACCGCCTCTTGAGCCGAAATCCCCTTCGCCTTGGACCCTGAGGCGCGAACCTGTGTCAACGCCTGCGGGGATAGTTACCTCTATCTTTTGAGTGCTTCTGACCTTACCGGCTCCGTCGCATTTGGAACACGGGCTTTTTATGATAGAGCCCTCGCCCCTGCATTTAGGGCAGGTCTGGGAAACATTTATAAAACCTGCCGAATATAAAACCTGGCCCCTGCCGTTACAGGCAGGGCAGTTTATTTTCTTAGTGCCCGGCCTGGCGCCGGAACCAGAGCAGGCATCACATATTACATTCCTTGGAATATTTATAGTTTTTTTAGACCCAAACGCGGCTTCTTCAAAAGAGATTCCCAATTCAAATTCAAGATCCCTCCCTCTTCCTGAGCCGCGGCTTCGCCTGTGGGAGCCGCCTCCAAACATTCCAAAACTGCCAAGGATCTCCTCAAACATATCCCCGCCGACACCCAAGTCTTCAAAGATGCTTGAAAAATCAGCGTTTCTGAAGATGTCATCGGACGAATATTTGGAATCAATGCCCGCGTGGCCGAACTGGTCATACTGGCTTCTCTTTTGAGGATCTGAAAGCACTGCGTACGCCTCTGAAATTTCCTTGAATCTTTCCTCAGCTTCTTTTTTCTTATCAGGGGTGACGCGGTCAGGGTGATATTTAAGCGCGAGATTCCTGTATGCCTTTTTTAAATCATCCGGCCTGGCGCCTTTCTGTACGCCCAATATCTCGTAATAATCCCGTTTTGTTGTCATCCCCTCTATTCCTCAAATGTTACACTCTGACATTGTCAGAGTGTAACATTGTTATGTTAACTACACTCAAGTTAACGCGAAGCTCACTCCGTTCGCTTCGCTACTCCAGAATCTTTTGGAGTAGCGAAGCGGCTTGTGGTGAGCGCAGTCGAACCAAGTCGAAGGAAGCTCCGCGCAAAAAGGAATTTCCTATTATATTGAATTACTTCTCTTTAAATTCAGCGTCGATGACGTCTTCGCCGCCTTTATCGCCGCCTTTTTTCTTAGGCTCTTCGCCGGAACCCGCATCAGAAGGCCCTGGGCCTGCTGCGCCAGTGTCTCCTGAGCCCGGCTGGCTTTTGGGGCCCTGCTTTGCCTGGGCAGCTTTGTATACTTCTTCGGCTAATTTATGCGCGGCTTGAGTAAGTTCTTCCATTGATTTTTTAATTTTATCGATATCGGTACCTTTTAAAGCCTCTTTAAGGTCAGAGAGTTTTCTTTCGATATCAAGCCTGTCATCCTGGCTTACTTTATCGCCAAAGTCTTTTAAAGACTTTTCAACAGAATAAGCAAGGGTATCCGCCTGATTCTTTATCTCGACTTCTTCTTTCTTCTTCTTATCCTCATCGGCAAACTGCTCAGCCTGTTTCACCATCCTGTCTATCTCGTCTTTCGAGAGCTTGGTAGAAGCAGTGATTTTAATGGACTGCTCTTTGCCTGTGCCGAGATCTTTGGCGCTGACATGCACAATGCCGTCTTTATCGATATCAAAACTCACTTCTATCTGCGGCACTCCCCTTGGCGCGGAAGGAATCCCGACAAGGTCAAACCTTCCAAGTTCTGTATTGTCATTGGCCATCTTGCGCTCACCCTGAAGAACCCTGATGGTAACCGCTGTCTGATTGTCAGCCGCGGTTGAAAACACCTGACTCTTTTTAGTGGGAATAGTGGTATTACGCTCTATGAGAGTCGTACATACTCCTCCGAGCGTCTCTATACCCAGAGAAAGCGGGGTCACGTCTAAAAGAAGGACCTCTTTTGTGTCTCCTTTTATAATAGACGCCTGGATTGCCGCGCCAAGCGCAACGCATTCCATAGGATCCACGCCGCGTTCAATCTTTTTGCCCACGTAATCTTCCAGGAATTTCTGCACTATAGGCATCCTGGTAGGCCCGCCGACCATAATAATCCTGTCAATATCCTTAGTGGAAATGCCTGAATCCTTCACTGCCTGTTCTATAGGCTGTTTGCACCTGTCAACAATAGGCTTCACGAGGCCTTCAAGCTTTGCCCTTGATAAAGACATCGTAAGATGTTTAGGGCCTGAAGCATCCGCGGTTATGAAAGGCAGATTTAAATCTGTCTGCACGGTGCTTGAAAGCTCTACTTTTGCTTTTTCAGCAGCTTCTCTTATACGCTGCATTGCCATTTTGTCTTTCTTTAAATCTATGCCTGTTTCTTTTTTAAACTGGCTGGTAATATAATCTATAAGCACAATATCCATGTCTGTGCCGCCAAGCTGAGTATCGCCACTCGTAGATTTTACTTCAAAACCACTGGCCTTGTGCTCTTTGTTATACCACATATCCATAATAGTAACGTCCAGTGTCCCGCCGCCCAGGTCAAAGACCATTATCTTTAAATCATTTTCCGCTTTATCCAGGCCGTAAGCAAGGCACGCGGCAGTAGGTTCATTAATAATCCTTAAAACCTTTAAGCCAGCAATCTCGCCGGCATCTTTTGTAGCCTGGCGCTGGTTGTCATTGAAATAAGCAGGGCACGTGATGACAACGCCTTCTACCTTATCTCCTAAATAATCCTCCGCGTCCTGTTTTATTTTCTGCAGGATAAACGCGGAGATCTGCTGAGGCGTGTATTCACTGCCATATACCTTGAATTTATGGTCAGTGCCCATTTTTCTTTTGGCGGCGTAAATAGTGCCTTCCGGATTCATGGCTGCCTGACGCCTGGCAGGCTCGCCTACGAGCTTCTGGCCGTCTTTGGTAAATGCCACGTAAGACGGAAAAGCCTTTCCGCTGGCCACGCCTGCGCCTTCCGCGCTCGGGATTATGGTAGGCCTGCCGCCTTCCATTACCGACGCAGCTGAGTTAGATGTCCCTAAATCTATTCCGATAACTTTTGCCATAATACACCTCCCAAATTTTGTGAAACAAAATTTGATCCCGAGGCCCGCCACCAAAGGTGGCGAACGAGGGACCTATTCTTTACCTGGCTTCCCCTCGGCTTCGCTCCCCTCGCTATGCTCGAGACTTCGCGGGGCTCCCTTCGGTCGTTTTGCCACTTTTACCTTTGCCGGCCTTATGACGCGGCCGTTAAAGGTATATCCCTTTTGAAATTCTTCTACCACATAATCTTCGGGATGAGCGTCTGTCTCTTCCTGCATCATTGCCTCGTGTTCATTAGGATTGAAAGGCTTGCCCTGAGCCTCTATTTCCTTAAGGCCTTTTTGTTTCAGGAATTCCTTAAAATCCTTATGGATCATTTCTATACCTTTATATAGCACGTCAAAATCGCGCTTGGTCTTGCCTGCCTCTACGGCCCTTTCGAAATCATCTATTATCTTTAAGATTTCCGCGATAATTTCCTCGTTGGCGAATTTTATGAATTCTATCTTGTCCTTCTCCAGCCGCTTTTTATAATTGTCAAAGTCCGCCTGGAGCCTCAAAAGCCTGTCAAAATACTCGTCAGACTTTTTCGCTTTATCTTCCAGGGCCTCGAATTCTTCGGCAGTCAGAAGCATCTTGTTCTTTCTTGTATCTTTGGGTTCCTGTTCGTAATCGTGTTTATGTTCAGCCAAGGCTTTCTAATTCCTTTCCGAGTTCGTGCGAGATATACTTCAAAACCGACATTACCTTTCCATATTCCATCCTGGTAGGGCCTATTGCTGCCATTGCGCCTACTGTCGTACCATTTATCTTATAGTTGCAGGTAATTATAGAGTAATCCTGCATCTCGCTATCAATATTTTCTTTTCCTATGTGGATCTTTATGCCTTCCAGCTCCATATCTTCGTTCAAGAGATTC
>PEUD01000072.1 GCA_002780805.1 Candidatus Omnitrophica bacterium CG02_land_8_20_14_3_00__42_8
TTCTGATTTTCTCGTCATCGTAACCTAGTAAATGCAGTATGCCGTGCACAAAGTAAAGATCCAGTTCATCCTGCAGGGCTTTTTTTCTTTTCTTTGCTTCCCTCTTCGCGGTTTCCACGGATATCACCACGTCTCCGAGTATGACTCCGGAAAGCCTCCTGGAATCGCGCATCGGAAACGCCAAAACGTCCGTGGCGGAATCGTTTCTCCTGTATTTCCAGTTCAGGTTCCTGATATGCATGTCATTCACGAGCACAAGGCTCAATTCAGCATCGCTCTCGCCCATGGCTTTCAATACATAGCCCGCGCACTCTATCACCTTATTTTTATTAACCTTCGCTACGCTCTGTAAATTCTGTATGTCTATTTTCATAGTGTTACGCGGAGCTGCGCTCCGCTACTCCTATTTCTTCTTTCCGGTATCTTCCGGATATTCCACGCGGCTATGGTATATGCCTGTCAGGATATGCGTAAAAATCTCCGCTATCTTTTCAAGGTCTTTCAGCGCTAATTCACATTCGTCCAGCTGGGCGTCTATAAATTTATTATTTATAATTTTTTTGACAAGGCCTTGTATGCTGGAAGGCGTGGGGTCGTCCAGCGTGCGCGAGGCAGCCTCTACAGAATCAGCCAGAAGCACGCACGCGGCTTCTCTTGTCTGCGGCTTCGGCCCCGGATACCTGAATCCCTCTTCAAACACGTCATCGTCCCCTGTTTTCTCAAGGGCCCTCTTGAAGAAATAAAAAACAAGGCCCGTACCGTGGTGCTGCATTATTATATCCACAATCCTTTTATTCAGGCCATATCTCCGGGCAAGCTCAACTCCGTTTTTAACGTGGTTCGTGATTATAAGACTGCTCATGGTGGGGGAAAGCTTATCGTGCATGGAGCCCCCTGTCTGATTTTCGCTGAAGTACTCTGCCTTTTCTATTTTACCTATATCGTGAAAATACGCGCTCACGCGCGCCAGGAGCGCGTTTGCCCCTATTGCCTCGCACGCCGCCTCCGCGAGATTCCCGACAACAAGGCTGTGGTGATACGTGCCCGGCGCTTTTATGACCATTTCTTTCAGGATGGGGTGATTTAAATCAGCTATCTCCAGAAGGCTTATATCAGTAATAGTCTTTGACGCTGTTTCGAAAATAGGCAAAACTCCGGTAACTATTATAGCCGCCATAATTCCGTTCGCAAAGCCTATAAACGCCTCCGTCATATAGACATTAAAATCCAGGGAATTTATAAGCCCTACTCCTATAAAATATGCCATGTTCGCGAGCCCAGCCGCAAAACCCGCCGATATGAGCTGAGATCTCCGCCTGACATTCCTTACGGCGAATATGCCTATCATGCCGCCCGCTATTGATACCCCGGCTATATCTAACCTCCCCCCTGAAATCATGCCTATAATTATGCTCAAAAAACACGTGGTTATTATCGCGAGCCTGTTATTCAAAAGCAATGCTATAAGCATTGAAGCGGCTGACACAGGAATCAAATTGCTGGGCCACGGAGATACCACAATAAGCTTTGCCGCGAGTATCATGAGAATGCATATTGAAGCCAAAAGGATTAGTTCTTTATTGCCTGCTATTAAATCAGGCTCATAGAATTCAATATAAAGGACAAGGAGCACCATAAACAACGCTATAAGCAGAGCTATACCGAAGAAAGCTGTTATTTTAAGCGAATACGGTTCGCGCTGTTCAATCGCGTCAAGTTTTTCCATCTGGCCTTTAGATATCCGCTCTCCTTTATTAAGTATCAGCTCATTCTTTTTAACATCTATCATATTGTAAGTAGGTTTGATCTTTGCGGCCGCGGCCTGTTTTCTTAAGGTTGTTTCTTCTTCCTGATATTTTACATTAGGGGCCAATACCGCATTTATAAAATCTATCAGCAGGGATTTTTCTTTCCTGTCTCTTAGAATGCCCGGGATAGAATCCGCTTTTTTTCTTATATCCGAAGATGCCCAGAGTTCTTCTATGGCAATTGTCCGTTCCGCGTTTTTGGATTTATCTATCAACGTTACTGTCTTTACAAGGTCATTGTTAAGTCTGGCTAATTCAGACGCAGAAATGGCCCCTGCATCTAAGATATACTCTATTATTTTAATTGCCTCGGCTAAAAATTCCTGATGCCCCTTTAGGTCCAGGATACTGCTTACAATCGGGAGGGGTATGTTGTAAGGCGCCGCGGTTTCTTTGATGCCGGATAAGCTATTCTCTATATTTTCGCCTTGTTTCAGGGCCTGCAGCGAATTAAAAAACGCGTTAACCTTGTTTAAAACAGCCTCTTTGGCGGAGGAGTCTATGCTGTAAACGGGCGTCACGGAATCCATCGCCTTTTTTTTGGCGGCTTCGGTAACTTTATAATTTATATCGCCCTTTATTTTAAAATCAAAAGGCGCATATATTGATTTAAGCATTATATCGCCTTCGTGGAATTCAGCCTTTAAAAAACCTGTGCCCCACTCCGCTATCACCACGAGGATCACGCATGTGACAAACGCTATCAAGGCATGGGCTATTTTATCGGGAATTTTATCGAACTTCTGTTTTTTACTCAGATTTTTCTTCATATTTCAGGCAAACGCTACTTCGGTATAACTAATTTCTGGCCCGGGCGTATCCTGTCCGGCGTTTTGAGGACATGCTTATTCGCATTATATATTTTCCCCCATTTCTGCGTAGTCCCGAAAAGCTTCATAGATATCTTTTGAAGCGTATCGCCTTTCTGAACAACGTAATATTCCGCCGAAGGATTAATTCCAGTATCGCCGGAAGGCTCGCTATAAACTATCTGCGGCATATTTGAAGAACCCATGCCCGGCCCGAACCTGACAGACGACGCCTGCCCCTCTCCGCTGCCGGTCACATAGACTTCTTTTTCAGGGGAAACACTGCCTTTTATATATCCCCTGTTTCCGTATAGTTCTTTATCCTCCGCCTCTTGATAGGTCCTGTATCCTGAAGGAAGCTCTACTTCTATGTTATAAATCGTTCTTGTCTTTCTTACCTGCTCTGTCTCGCTAACCGCGGGCGGAGTCCCCATTATAACCCCTCTATTGCCGCTTATCTCCTGATCAACCCTGTCCATCTCTGTGGTATAACTCCTTATCACGCAGCCTGACATGAAAAACATCCCAAGTAAAATACAGCACAAAATTACGTTCTTCATAAACCCTCCTAGTTTTAGGACTTCTCGACTCTGCTTTCATAATATAATCTCATGACCGTTCGAAGAATATTTGGAAGACCCCATAATACTGTTCGAGCAGGCATCAATGCCATACTTGCAAGCCCGGTCGAGAACTACAAATTACTTTTTGTATTATCCTTTTCTAATTTAATTCCCAGCTCCTTCAGTTGCTTTTCATCTACTGACGATGGCGCTTCTGTCAATGGGCAGGCCGCCTTTTGCGTCTTTGGAAAAGCTATCACATCTCTTATTGTATCCGAGCCTGCCATCAACGCTATAAGCCTGTCCAGGCCAAGCGCGATGCCTCCGTGTGGAGGCGCGCCATATTCAAACGCCTCCAGTAAAAATCCGAAACGCTCCTTCGCCTCTTCCATACTCAAACCTATACGCTTAAATATCTTTTCCTGCAATTCTCTTTTGTGAATCCTTATACTGCCCGAGGCTATTTCAACGCCGTTTATAACAAGGTCATAGGCCCTGGACCTTACCCTGGCCGGTTCTTTTTCTATTAAATTTATGTCTTCCACCAGAGGATACGTAAACGGGTGATGCTCCATATCCCATTTTTTCTCTTCTTCGTTATATTTAAACAACGGAAAACTCGTGACCCATAAAAATTGGAATCCGGTCCTATTTTCTCTTATGTCAGGCTTGTCTGAATTGTATTTTTCCATCGTTTCTTTATATGACATCCTTGGAAAAGGGGTCTTCAGTTCCAGGCCCATCGTCTCTTTAAATACATAAAAAAGCAGTTTTTCTATTATCGCAAATATCTCTTCTTCGTCCGTAAAAGAAACCTCCATGTCAAGCTGGGTAAATTCGGGCTGTCTGTCTGAACGCAGGTCTTCGTCCCTGAAACACTTGGCTATCTGAAAATATCTCTCGAGGCCTGACACCATCAATAACTGCTTGAATAACTGAGGAGACTGCGGGAGCGCGAAAAACTTGCCGTGATTCAGCCTGGACGGGACCAGAAAATCCCTGGCGCCTTCAGGCGTGGATTTTGTAAGCACCGGGGTTTCTACTTCTATAAAACCTTTTTTATCCAGAAAATCCCTCATCGATTTTATTATCCTGTGCCGCAATATGAGTTTTTTCTGAACATCCGGCCTTCTCAGGTCAATATATCTGTATTTTAACCTCACCTCTTCTGAAATCCCGTCTGCGTTATCCAGTTCAAAAGGAGGCGTGAGAGACGGGTTCAATATCTCCAGCTCGCTGACGCCTAACTCAACCTTGCCTGTAGGAATGCCCGTATTTTCCGTGCCGTCCGGCCTTTTCTGGACGATACCTTTTACCGCTATGACATACTCGCTGCGAAGCTCTTCAGCGGCTTTCATTTTAAAAAATACTATCTGGGTCATGCCATATCTATCGCGGATATCCACAAAAATCAATTTCCCGTGATCCCGCCTCTTATGCACCCAGCCAGTCAGCACCGCTTTTTTGCCTATATCCTCTGCCCTTAATTCTCCGCACGTATACGTCCGCTTCATGTTCAATTTTCCTTCCAAATCCCCATTGCTAAATAAGTTTACAAAATGACATTGTCAGAGTCAGACTGTGTTACAATGTCATATTTGTCATTGCGAGGCCGCGAAGCGGCCGAAGCAATCTCATCTTACCGTCGGAGATTGCTTCGTCGCTCACTTCGTTCGCTCCTCGCAATGACACGTTCTTGCTATTACGACACAGCCTCACTTTAACATTGTCAGAGTGTAAACTTGTTATGTTAACTCTATGGTTATTTCCGGTTGATGCTTTATTGTTTCGTGAATCAGACACGACTCTGCGACTTTTAAAAGCGCTGCTTTTCTTGCTCCAACATCAGCACTAGGCAGTCCTATCCTTGTATTTATACTTTTAATACGGACCGGCTTATCGTTTGCCTTTTCCCATTCTAAAATTATTTTCATGCCTTCAGGGTTCAACCCGGTATTTCTACAAAACGCCAAAACATACACGCCAATACATGAACCAAGAGAATCTACAAATAACTCCGGCGGAGTAGGGCCTTCGTCTCCTCCTCCGTTCTCTTTTGGCTGGTCTATAATAACAGCGTGCGTCCTATTCCGCGCGCTAAACTTCTTACCGTCTATATACTTAATCTCTGTATGTTCCATTCTAACCTCAAAAATTTCTCAGTATTTCAGGGGCTCTTCTTTCAATAACAGGTATGCTTTTATTTTCAAAATATCCTAACGCGATAGGCGCTACAATAGCGTAATTTTCAGGTATTTGGAATTTTTTCCTGAACCATTCGTCTTTATCCAGGACATTCATCATACCTACCCAGCAGCTGCCAATATTCATAGAGGCCGCTGTAAGCATTAGATTCTGGCCTGCCATTGCGCAGTCATTTTGATATGAAAAAGCGTCTTTTCTGCCTAGAATAATTATAACACAAGGCGCATGATAAAATATGCTGAAATCTTTTACAGCCATGCGTTTTTTATACCTGGCGAACTTGGGGTTTTTTCCAACTATTTTATTGATATAAGGAATGGAGCGGCCGGAAAGCTCTTTTATAAGAGCCCTATCATGGACAACAATAAACCCCCAGGGCTGTTCATTCATGCCGCTCGGCGCCCATTTAGCCGCCTCGATAAGTTTATCTATGATTTCTTTTGGGATGGGTTTATCTAAGTATTTTCTGATGCTCCTGCGGGATTTAATAACATCGATTAAACTCACCATATCAGTATTTTACCCACTATTCTATAACTCTGTCAATTCCTAACTTTATTACTTAACTGAAGAATATTGGGAAGCGTATCTATCTATAAGCTCGCGTATCATTCTCTGGTATTTAGTGTGGCATTCGCTGGCTTTATGCTTAAAAAAATCTACGCTTGATTTCTTAAGAAACAAGGTTATCTTTATAGTTTCTTCCGGCATAATAAGCTCTTCCGGCCTCGGGAGAAAGTCATCAACCCTGGTCAATTTTCCTATAGGCTTATTTGAATCCGTTATCTTCTCTTTCATAATACATCTCTCCTCGTATAATATGTTACTGGT
>PEUD01000094.1 GCA_002780805.1 Candidatus Omnitrophica bacterium CG02_land_8_20_14_3_00__42_8
AGAGGGTTCCCATTGAGGTGCAGCCTAATGGGGATAATGCCAGATATCTGGAAACCAAGAAGAAAAAACTGGGTCATCTTATTTAAAGTAGGGACAGCACAATGTGCTGTCCCTACAACCGAGGAGGCGCAGCATGTACAAAGTAATTCAGGGTGAGCTTATCGCGAAAGGCAGGAAATTCGGCATCATAGCATCCCGGTTCAATGATTTTATTACCAACAGACTGCTGGAAGGGTGCGTTGATGAACTTACAAGGCATGGCGCGAAAGATACTGATATGGAAGTTGTCTGGGCTCCGGGCGCGTTTGAGATACCTGTTCTCGCAAGCCATATGGCAAAGAGCAAGAAATACGATTCAGTCGTATGCCTGGGCACCATAATAAAAGGCGCAACGCCTCATTTTGATTATATCGCGAGCGAGGCATCCAAAGGCATCGCGAATGTTTCTTTAAATACAGGCGTACCTGTGATATTTGGGATTATCACGGCAGATTCAATAGAGCAGGCAATAGAAAGGGCAGGCACTAAGCAGGGTAACAAAGGCCGCGACGCAGCCCGCTCAGCCATTGAAATGGCAAACCTGGTAGCGGAGCTTTAATATGCGAAAAAGGACTTTTGCGAGAGAGTGCGCCTTAAAGATCCTTTACAGGATAGAGATGTCCATGGAATCCGCTGATTCCAGCCTATCGGATTTCTGGTCAAAGACAGCAGGGTCAATAACTAAAGAGCCGCATGATTTTGCAGAGGCTTTAGTGAAAGGCACATGCGGCAATCTCGCAGCCATAGACGGGATTATCTCAAAATATACGGACAATTGGAACATATCCAGAATGGCTGTCGTAGACAAGAACATAATCCGCATGTCCACATATGAGATGCTTTATAGAGACGATATACCGCCGAACGTTTCCATAAACGAGGCAATAGAGCTCGCAAAAAAATACGGAGACGTGGATTCAGGGAAATTTGTCAATGGGATACTGGATAAAATAAAAAAAGTCGAATTGAAGGATAAATGCAAAAAGTAGCCGACCTCCATGTTCATACAAATGTCTCTGACAGCACCTTTTCTCCAGAAAAGGTTGTAAGATATGCCAGGATGCAGAGGCTGGATGCCATCGCTATAACGGATCACGATACCTGCGCCGCAATCGCTCCCGCTATTATAACTGCAAAAGACGCGGGCGTTGAAATTATTCCGGGCGTGGAATTGACCGCAGAGATAGACGACGATGAAATACACATACTCGGGTATTTTATAGATTGGCAGGATAGTTTATTTACAAAAAAACTGGAAGAACTTTGCAGGGCGAGAAAAGAAAGGGCAAAAGAGATTTTAAGAAGATTGAACGGGCAGGGCATTGATTTAAAATACGAAGATTTATTAGAGATAGCAGGTTCTAACTCGGATTCTTTAGGGAGGCTGCACATAGCAAATCTTTTGTATAAAAAAGGAAAGGTCAGCTGCGTTAAAGAAGCTTTTACAAAATATATAGGTAATAACTCGCCTGCGTATGTGAAGAAATTTAAATTATCCCCCAAAGAGGCAGTAGATATAATAAAGGATGCGGGCGGGGTCAGTGTCCTTGCGCATCCTAAAACAATTAATACGGAAATTAAACCATTAAAAGATATTTTAAAAATACTTATAAATGATGGCATTCAGGGCATAGAGGTTTATCATTCTGACCATAATACCAGAGACTCAAATGAGTTTAAAAAATTGGCCGAAGAATACGGCTTGCTTATAACAGGCGGTTCTGATTGTCATGGACTGGGGAAAAAAGAAGTATTGCTCGGAAAAGTGAAGGTTCCATACGAGCTTGTAGAGAAATTAAGAAGCGCTTCCAGATTAAAAATATGAACCCCGCTCTTCCTAAGAGCGGGATAGACAATTGGGAGGAAGGGCGGGGTGAACAAACATGAGGTTTTTATGAAAAAGGTTTTGGGGCTTGCTGAAAAAGGCAGGGGAACCACAAGCCCAAATCCTATGGTAGGCGCGTTGGTTGTGAAAAACGGAAAAATTATAGCAAGCGCTTATCACAGGCGGCCAGGAGGGCTTCACGCAGAGGCGATTGCGTTGAAAAGGGCAGGAGGGAGGGCAAAAGGCGCGGCGCTTTACGTAAATCTTGAGCCGTGCCCTCATACAGGCAGGACTCCGCCTTGCACAAGGGCGATAATAAAAAGCGGTATAAAAAGAGTGTATTGTTCGATGATAGATCCGAATCCTTTGAATAACGGGAAAGGCAAGAGGGAATTGGAGAAACACGGGATCAAGGTTAAGGTTGGGATTTTAAACAAAGAATCAGCCGAGTTGAACGAGGTTTTTATAAAGTATATTACAAAGAAGATGCCTTTTGTGACAATAAAAGCCGCAGAATCCCTGGATGGCAAGATAGCTACAAAGACAATGGATTCGAAATGGATAACCTCGGAAGCTGCCAGAGATTATTCTCACAGGCTGCGCAGCGAGATGGACGCAATACTTGTAGGGGTGAACACAATAACGAGAGATAATCCTATTCTTACCTCAAGAAGAAACAAAACTCCCGTAAAAATCGTGCTTGATTCGGGATTAAGAGTTCCTGAAGGCGCAAAGATTTTTTCAAAAGAATCTCCCGGCCTGAATATAGTGGCAATTTTAAGAAAATCGCTGAAAGAGCCCCATATATTAAAAAAGGTGGAGAGATTTAATAAAAGAGGTATACTTGTTATAGCATGTCCGGATAAGAATAACAGGATTAACCTGGAATGGCTTTTAAAAGAACTCGCGGAACTTGAAATCAGCCGTTTATTGGTAGAAGGCGGAGGAGATACTATATCAGGATTTTTAGAGCAGGGCTTTGCAGATAAGGTTTTATTTTTCATAGCCCCGAAGATTATAGGCGGAAGAGGGGCTGTGACTTCAGTGGAAGGAAAAGGCGCAGAGAAAGTGAGTCAGGCGGTAAATTTGAAAAATGTTAAAGTTGAGATGATTGGTACGGATATTTTGGTCAGCGGAGCTGTTGTAAGTTGACACTGTGACATTGTCATAGTGTCAACTTAGATTTTTAATACACTGCGTAGGTGTGGTTTAAATCCCGCCTACGCAGCGGAGGTGATTATGTTTACAGGGATTGTTGAAGAGATAGGCGCGGTAAAAGGCATAAGCAAAAGCTCAACCGGGGCTGTGTTGAAGATAAAGACGGAAAAAATTTATGTTGATGCAAAGCTTGGAGATAGTATTGCCATGAACGGCGCGTGTTTAAGCGTGATCGCAGTCAATATAAATATCTTGAGTTTTGATGTGATACCCGAGACTTTGAAAAGGACTACCCTATCTGATCTTAAGACGAACGATCCCGTGAATCTCGAAAGAAGCATGAAGCTAGACGCCAGGATAGGGGGACATTTCATAACAGGCCATATTGATTACAAAGGCAGAATAAATGATATAATAAAAAACCAGGCCGGCGTTGGTTTTAACGTGTCTTTGCCGAAGGAATTTTCTAAATTTGTAGTAGATAAAGGCTCTGTGGCACTGGACGGAACAAGCCTCACTGTCGCGGCAGTATCAAAAGATAATTTCACAGTCTATTTAATACCTCATACGTTTAAAAATACCGCGTTAGGAATAAAGAAAAAGGGTGATTTTATAAATGTGGAAACAGACATAATCGGAAAGTATGCCGCAAAAGACAGTGTCAAGGCAAGCGATTTTCAGGGCATACTTAAAGAATACGGATACATGTAAGGGAACCCCGCCCATTGTTTAAAAAAATACTCTGTGCCCTAATTATATTTTTTGCCGTAATTTTTATAACAGGCTATTTTTTTACCAGGCCCCTAATCCTTTCTCTCGGCCGCATGAAACTGGAGAGGGTGTTTAAAGGCGCTTCTGTCTCCATAAAAAACTGCGGTTTCAAACCGCGCTTAATCTCATTCTATAACATAGAAATAAAGAAAGATAAGGCCTATGATATCAAGATAAAAGAGGCAGGCATTACTTATGATTTAAAGGCTTTGGTTAATAAAAATATAGCCAAGGTTTCGTTTAACGATGTTTCAGCCGGCATAAATCCGCTGAAAACATTTTCAGCGGACAGAATAGATGTTTTAAACCTGAACCCTGATTCAGCGGAACTTTATATCCCGAGGATTAATTATGATAATTTAAAAACAGGGGAAATTAAAAGCAGCGTGAAGTTCAGGGATAGCGCCATATCAATGAGCCCTCTGAGCGTTAATTTTTTAGGGGGAAACATTACAGGAGATTTGAATATACTGATTTTGAGCGCGGAGATTGTAAAATATGACTTCAGGCTAAAGGCGCTGGATTTAAATATCAGGTCTTTTGTCGAAGATTTTAAGCTTATCGATAAATTTGAGATGACGGGCAGTTTAGAAGGCGCCATGTCGCTGGAAGGTTCAGGCCCGGCTGTAAATGAGCTGAATGGCACTTTCTTTACGGACAAACCTGGCGGCATATTGATTATAAAAGATACTAGATTTCTGGAAAACATCGCGAAAAATTCAAAACAGCCTTTAGATATAATAGTGGAAAGTTTTAAGAATTATAATTATAATAGCGGTATATTAAAGTTATATTTAAGCAATGGCAGTATTTTCATGAATATTAGTTTGAACGGAGAGACAGGG
>PEUD01000064.1:0-2272 GCA_002780805.1 Candidatus Omnitrophica bacterium CG02_land_8_20_14_3_00__42_8
AATTCCGGGACAATTGTCTTCCTGTAGCGGTCCAACATTCTTGGTGTCATATGATTTCCTTGCATTTCTTGCAAATCCTCACCTTGGTGCCGTCTGAAAGCTTGCTAGAACCTACCCTCACAGCCCTGGAACACTTCTGGCAGATTACCATCAAATTTGAAATATCTATAGAGCTCTCTTTATGGATAATTCCGGCCTGCTGGTCATTGCTTTTCCTACGGCTGTGCTTTTTGACCATATTAATGCCCTGAACCAGCGCTTTCATTTTTTTCGGGAAAACAGTCAAAACCTTTCCTGTTTTTCCGCTGTCTCTCCCTGCTAATATTTTTACTATATCGTTTTTCTTTATTTTAGACATAATCTTTTTGGCACACTAAAGCGTGCCCTACAGCTGCTATAAGCTGCTTAGCCACTATATTACCTCCGGCGCCAAAGAAATAATTTTCATGAAGTTTTTGTCCCTTAACTCCCTTGCAACAGGCCCGAAAATTCTTGTGCCTCTGGGATTAAGCTGTTCGTCAATTATAACTATCGCATTGGAATCAAATCTCAAATACGACCCGTCAGGCCTTCTGAGAGGATAAACTGTCCTTACTATCACTCCCCTTACAACCTCGCCTGCTTTTACTATTCCATCAGGAGACGCTTCTTTTATATTAGCGGTTATTATGTCGCCTGCTTCTGCAAGCGCTCTACCCTGCCTGCCGATTACACCGATACACGAAGCTCTTTTTGCCCCTGTATTATCCGCTATGTCTAATATTGTCCGCATCCTGATCATTTTAAGACCTCAATCAGCCGCCATCTCTTGTTTTTCGAGAGCGGCCTCGTTTCTTCAATACTTACTCTATCTCCGGCCTTTGCTTCTTTTTTTTCATCATGCGCCATAACCTTGCGAGATTTAGACATGATACGGCCGTAAACGGGGTGTTTTGCGGACCTGCCTATCCTGACCACGATAGTCTTCTCCATTGAATCGCTCACGACTATTCCGATCTTATGTTTGCGCCTTGACATGGCTTCCATATTTAATCGCCTTTCATATGCAGGGGCAGGGCATTGTTCTGCCCCTGCTGCATCTCACGTAACACTGTCAATATCCTCGCGATATCCCGCCTTGTTTTTTTTATGCCGCTGGGCCTCTCTATGCGGCCGGTCTCTTTCTGGGAAACCATTTCAAATAAAGACTTTTTAAGCGCTATTATTTTATCATTCAATTCCTGCCTTGATAGTTTTCTTAAATCGGGCACGTTTAACATAATGAATTGTCACCTAGCCTCAATGTTTCTTTCTTGAAACAAACCTTGTTTTAAACGGCAGCTTAGATGCCGCAAACCTCATTGATTCTTTCGCTATCTCTTCCGCGACTCCGCCTAATTCAAAAATCATTCTTCCTCTCTTGACCACGCTGACCCAGAATAAAGGCATGCCTTTGCCTTTACCCATTCTTGTTTCGGCGGGCTTCTTCGTAACTGACTTATCAGGAAAAGCCCTTATCCATAGCTTGCCTGCCCCTTTCAAGCTTCTCATTACGCAGACCCTGCACGCCTCTATTTGAATATTCGTAAGCCACCCGTTATCTATGGCCTGTAAACCATATTCACCGAAAGATATATCCGAACCTTTGAAAGAGATGCCCTTGCGCCTTCCTCTCTGATATTTTCTAAATTTTACTCTCTTGGGCATTAACATTTAATTAATCCGCTTTTTGGCAGTTATGGCACACTAAAGTGTGCCCTACAAATTTGTAGCAAAGGCATATCATAAACAGGCAGGTTAAAACCTGCCTATTCCATGCCTTTGCCTTTATTCTCCCGGCTTATTTTCTTTATCAAAATCTTTCCTTTGAACCTCAAACCTCGGGCCTTGAACCTTTTTAACAAGCACCTCGCCTAAACATATCCACACCTTAACGCCTATCAAACCATACACGGTATGCGCTTCGCTGAATCCATAATCTATATCTGCCTTTATGGTCTGTAAAGGCACCTTCCCCTCCATGTATTTTTCTGCCCTTGCTATTTCAGCTCCGTCCAACCTGCCCGCGCATCGTATCTTTATTCCCTGAGCTCCGTTTGTCATAGCCTGTTGTATGGCCTTTTTCATCGCCCTTCTGAACCCCACTCTTTTCTCCATTTGAAACGCAATGTTTTCCGCTACGAGCTGGGCGCAGATCGCGGGTTCTTTTATCTCCTTTATGTCAATCTGCAGCTCCTTATCAACTATCCCCCTCAGATCGTCTCTGAGCCTGTCTATCTCAGCGCCTTTTCTT
>PEUD01000064.1:2283-4622 GCA_002780805.1 Candidatus Omnitrophica bacterium CG02_land_8_20_14_3_00__42_8
GCCCGGCCTGCCGCTGTGTATTATTATCCTGACCCTGTTAGAAGCTTTTTCTATCTCTATCTTAGCTACGGCTGCCTGCATTAAATTCTTTTTTATATGCTTGCGTATCTTGGCGTCTTCCACAAGAACCCTGCCGAAATCCTTGTTCTTGGCAAACCATCTGGAATTCCAGTCTCTTATATAACCCAGCCTGAAACTATACGGATGTATTTTTTGTCCCACTTTTACCTCTGTTTTCCGCGTTTTTCAGCATTGGTGGTTTCAGTTACTTCTCGACTAGGCTCGCGAAACCAGCTAGAGCGTCCGCTCGAAGAATATTAGGTATTGTTCAAGCGGCCCGCCATTGTTTCTGCGGCGGGGAGCCGAGAACTACTTCCGCTCTGTTCTGCGAGTAGTTTGTTTTTTCTTAATCTGTACTTCCTTCTCTGTTTTTCCCGTTTTTACCGTAACCTTTCTCTCAGGAACTTTAATTTTATCAAGTTCAATTATGATATGGGACGTCCTGTGTAAAAACTCTCCGGCGCGGCCCATTGAAGCAGCTTTGAATCTTTTAATGATAGGCCCCTGGTCTGCTTTAATAAGAGAAATATACAGGCTTGACGCGGGTATGTGAAAAAGCTTATCCGCGCTGTCCACCGCTGATTTTAAAACCCTTTTTATGTAAAGACACGGCCTCTTGGAGAGATGGCTCAAAAGCGCTTCTGCTTTGACTACGCTCATGCCTCTTACCATATCCATGACTTTTCTAGTCTTGCGGGGCGAAATCCTTACATATCTTGCGGAAGCTCTTGTAATCATTTTATGTCTTATCCATCGATTGTTCGGTGTGAGCGCCGTGTTTCTTAAATAACCTGGTAGGCGAAAACTCTCCCAGTTTATGACCAACCATGTTCTCCGTCATGAAAACAGGTATGAATTTCCTGCCGTTATAAATGGATATAGTCACTCCCACAAAATCAGGGACTATGGTTGAGCGGCGAGACCACGTCTTTATGGGTTTTCTGCCCCCCCTTGCCTGCATCTCTTTCACAACTCTTAATAATTTTTCGTCTACAAACGGGCCTTTTTTTAAAGATCTACTCATTGCTCTCCTTCTTAGTCGCTGAACTATGCGGAAATCAAACGTCAGTTTCCGCGTTTTTCTGCGTCCCGCCAAAGCAACAGTGGCGGGCTTCTGCGTATTTCCGCGATTTCTACGCAGTTACTATCTGGCTTTTACGTCTCTTTACAATATACTTATCAGACTGTTTTTTCTTTCTGGTCTTAAACCCTTTTGATAGCATCCCCCACGGAGAACACGGATGCCTGCCACCGGAAGATTTTCCTTCTCCTCCGCCCATCGGATGGTCAACCGGGTTCATCGCCACTCCTCTTACCCTGGGCATGCGGCCAAGCCATCTCGACCTTCCTGCCTTGCCTATAGAAATAGTGTTGTGTTCTATGTTGCCAAGCTGTCCTATTGTAGCCATGCAATCCAGGTTTACAATCCTGATTTCTCCGGAAGGCATTTTTACGTGCGCGTATAAATTTTCTTTCGCGAGTATCTGCGCCGAAGAACCTGCGCTTCTCACAATCTTCCCGCCCGTACCTTTTTTAAATTCCAGATTATGTATAGGGATACCCGGCGGTATATTTCTAAGCGTCATGGCATTGCCCGGTTTTATCTCTACCTCGGACATGCTGGATATAACGGTATCGCCCACATTTAATCCATTCGGCCAGAGTATATAGCTCTTATCATTGTCCTCATATTTAATGAGCGCTATCCTTGAAGACCTGTTTGGATCGTATTCTATAGACAAAACCTTTCCGGGTTTATCAAACTTGTTTCTTTTGAAGTCTATTATTCTGTATCTTCTCTTGTGGCCTCCGCCTATCCATCTGGACGTAACTCTGCCTTGAAAATTCCTGCCGCCTGTTTTCTTTATAGATTCTGTCAAAGACTTTTCAGGCTTACCCGCAGTAAGCTCTTTAAAATCAGAAAGGGCTGTCCATCTTAATCCCGGGGATCTTGGTTTATACTGTTTAATGCCCATAATTTTATCTTCTCGACTCACTCGCTTCGCTCGTTCGTTCGAAGAATATCAATATTGTTCGAACGAACATTGCGGCTATACATGTAAGCCCAGTCGAGAACCTATTCGTTTTAAGTAGTTGCTATCTCTATCTTATCTCCCTGCTTGAGCGTGACTACAGCCTTTTTCCAATCAGGGGTCTTGCCTTCCTTGTATCTTACGCGCTTCCATTTGCCGTGCGACTTAAGCGTATTTACCTTCTTAACCGTAACGTTATATATCTCTTCCACTGCCTGTTTTATTTGAATCATGTTTGCGCCGCTT
>PEUD01000108.1:0-2898 GCA_002780805.1 Candidatus Omnitrophica bacterium CG02_land_8_20_14_3_00__42_8
TGGCCTTGGCGCATGTCTTGGCTATTGCCCGGAAGGAGCTATTGCTATTGAAGAAAGAGACGCTAAACCATTTAATGAGGAGGCTACAAAGGTTCATCTAACAGAGTTGAAAAAGAAAGAGGATAAGAAATTACCGTGCGGATGCCCTGGGACAGCTGTTAGAAGTATTGATAAACGAGCTACGAACGACGAGCGACGAGCTACGAAAACAGAATCTGAGCTTACAAACTGGCCCGTACAATTGATGTTAGTTCCAACTGAAGCGCCTTATTTAAAGAATGCTGATTTACTGATAGCTGCAGACTGCGTGGCATTTTCATATCCTGATTTTCATCAAGACTTATTAAAGGGAAAGGCGCTTATTATCGGATGCCCTAAACTTGACGATGCCGGTTTATATGTTGAAAAATTGGTGGAAATATTCAAAATCAATAATCTAAAGAGCATAACAGTGGCGCATATGGAAGTGCCATGTTGTTTTGGGCTGAATCATATAGTAGGCGAGGCAATGAAATTGTCAGGCAGAAAAATACCGTTAAAAGAAATTACCATAGGTATCCAGGGGGCTATAAAATGAGTTTTTTTGACGGTTGTCCGGGTTCTAAGAGGATTAAGGAACCTTTTCCTGAGAGTATAAAGTGTGCATGCGGCAGAGAAATAGAAATCTGGTCTGATGAGATAGAGACAACGTGCCCTTATTGCAGACAGAAAGCGCGTAGGCGCATCCCGGGCTCCTGCTTGGACTGGTGCAGTATGGCAAAAGACTGTGTAGGCGTGGAGAAATACGAAAAATATAAAAAATATTTTCAAGGCAAAGACCGAGAATAGGCAGGTTTTAACCTGCCTGTTTATGAAGGCCTTTGCGACAATATTGTAGGGCAGGCTTTAGCCTGCCAAAACAATTGCCAAAAAAAGGGGGGTAAAGCATGTTTTGTTATCAATGCGAGCAAACAGCGGGCGGGACAGGCTGCACCAAGGTAGGTGTGTGTGGGAAGAATGAGGACATACAGAGCCTTCAGGACACATTATTATTCGGTTTAAAAGGCATAGCTGCGTATGCGTATCATGCGAGAGAATTAGGCGGTATAGACAAGGAAGTGGATGCCTTTATACATGAGGCATTATTCAAGACAGTTACGAATGTAAGTTTTGATTTAAACCAACATATAGAAATGGTTTTGAAGTGCGGACAGATGAATATTAAAGTGATGGAGCTATTGGATAAAGCTCATACATATAAATTCGGAAATCCCATGCCTACCGAAGTTGAGACAGGCACAAGGAAAGGCCCTGGCATACTTATTACCGGTCATGATCTTCTGGATCTCTATGAATTATTGAGGCAGACAGAAGGCACAGGCGTCAATGTATATACGCATGGCGAAATGCTTCCAGCTCACGGATATCCCGAACTTAAAAAATTTAAACATCTCGTGGGCAATTATGGAGGAGCGTGGCAGGAGCAGAAAAAAGAATTCAAGGTATTCCCAGGCGCTATTTTAGCTACCACAAACTGCGTCCTCATGCCTCCGGAAAATACTTATTTAGACAGGTTATTTACAATAGGCATAACAGGCGTTCCGGGTTCTAAACGGATAGAAGGAAGGGATTTCAGCGAATTGATAAAAAAGGCAAAGACCCTGCCTGAGCTGAAAGAATCTCCCGGCAAGAAGATAATGACGGGTTTTCATCATACCGCGGTCATGGGTCTGGCGGATAAAATCATAGGAGCCGTGAAATCCGGCAAGATAAAGCATTTCTTTTTAATAGGCGGATGCGACGGCGCGAAGGCCGGAAGAAATTATTACACGGAATTCGCGGAAATGGTCCCGAAGGATTGCGTGATACTTACTCTCGCGTGCGGGAAATATCGTTTTAATAAACTTGATTTCGGGGATATAGACGGTATTCCCAGGCTGATAGACGTGGGCCAGTGCAATAATGCCTATTCTGCCATAAAGATCGCAGAGACGCTGGCAAGCGCATTCAAGACAGACGTGAACGGCTTGCCTGTGACGCTGGTTCTTTCCTGGTTTGAGCAAAAAGCAGTTGCGATTCTTTTGAGTTTGTTGTATCTTAATATTAAAGGCATGTATATAGGCCCTACGCCGCCCGCGTTTTTGTCAAAGAATGTATTTAATCTTCTTCGGGAGAAATTTGATCTGAAGCTGATTACTAATCCCAAAGACGATCTTGAAACGATATTAAAGAAATAAAGGAATCGCATGGATCTGAATGTCCTGCATAATATAGGTTACGGGATGTATGTGGTGAGCTCGAACAAGGGGGATCTTCTCAACGGCCAGATAGCAAATACGCTTTTTCAGATAACGAGCGAACCCATAACTGTGGCTATAAGCATCAATAAGAAAAACCTTACGCATGAGTACATTGAATCAAGCAGGAGGTTCAGCGTGTCGGTGATTTCTGAAAATGCGCCTCTCGGTTTTGTTGGAAAATTCGGGTTTAAATCCGGCAGGACTGAAGACAAATTCAAAGATACCAAATTTATAAAACTAGGTTCAGGCTGTCCTGTTGTGCTGGACAACGCGCTATGCTACTTGGAGGCAGAGGTCATAAACGAGTTTGATTGCGGCACTCATACACTTTTTCTGGGCAAGATGACAGACTCAAAGATTTTGAAGATCGGAAGGCCTATGACGTATGATTATTATCATCAGGTAAAGCGCGGCGCAACGCCTGAAACAGCGCCAACATTTATTAAAAAAGAAACTATTCAAGCCAGAGGAGGTGCTATGCAGAAATATAGATGCACGGTATGCGGTTATATCTATGACCCTGCGGTCGGCGACCCTGATGGAGACATACAGCCAGGCACGGAATTTGAAGATATACCTGATTCATGGGTGTGCCCTGTGTGCGGGGCGAAAAAAACCG
>PEUD01000108.1:2944-4404 GCA_002780805.1 Candidatus Omnitrophica bacterium CG02_land_8_20_14_3_00__42_8
AAGGCATATACTGGGTCGGTGCTATTGATTGGGACCTGAGGAATTTTCACGGGTATTCCACTCAGCTTGGCTCTACCTACAATTCATATCTTGTAATAGACAAAAAGATTGTGCTTGTGGATACAGTCAAACATTATATGTTTGAAGAGATGCTGGAGAGGATAAAAAAGATAATAGACCCATCCAAAATAGACTATATTATATCAAACCATACTGAGATGGACCATTCAGGAGGCCTGCCCGGCATGATGGATATAGCAAAAAATGCGGTTATTATCTGTTCTCCTAATGGTGAAAAAGGCCTTAAGAAGCATTTTAAAAAAGATTGGAAGTTTAAAGTCGTCAATACAGGAGATTCTATTAATATAGGTAAGAGAAATCTGAATTTTGTATTAATGCAGATGGTGCATTGGCCTGATTCAATGGCGACTTATATCCCGGAAGATAAACTACTTTTGCCTAATGACGCGTTCGGCCAGCATATTGCGTCTTGCGAGCGATTTGATGATGAATACGGATGGGACAGGGTACGAATTGAGGCAGCGAAGTATTATGCAAACATTGTGTTACCATTTGGCGCTCAGGTAAATAAGGCGCTGGAAGCTGTTTCAGGCCTGGATATAAATATGATTGCCCCGAGCCATGGGCTTATGTGGAGAAGCCATATAAAAGATATAATAGGGCTTTATAAGAAATGGGCAAATAATGTATATGATAAAAAAGCTGTTATCGTATATGACACCATGTGGCATAGCACTGAAAAAATGGCATACGCGATAAAAGATGTCTTTGAAGAAAAAGACATACCGTGTGAAATAAAGAATCTGCAGGCCAGCCATATATCTGATGTGATGGCTTCTATTCTGGAGGCGAAATATATATGTGTGGGTTCGCCTACCCTGAATAACGGTATGCTTCCTACTGTGGCGGCTTTTTTGACTTATATAAAAGGCCTTGCTCCTAAAAATAGAATTGGCATTGCATTCGGGTCTTATGGATGGGGAGGCCAGGCCGTTAGCGATATAGAGAATATTTTGGAAGCGGCTAAATTTGAATTACCGGTAAGAGGTTTGAAGGCGCAATGGGTGCCTGATGCGCTTGAATTAGAGGAACTGAAAAACAAGATAAGGGGGGCAATAGAATGAAACTAAAAGGCAGTCAGACAGAAAAAAATCTTCTTGCGGCGTTCGCTGGGGAATCTCAAGCAAGGAATCGCTATACCTACTTTGCGGGCGTGGCGAAAAAAGAAGGTTATGAGCAGATATCAGCTATATTTTTAGAAACAGCTGATAATGAAAAAGAGCATGCGAAGAGGTTTTTCAGATTATTAGAAGGCGGGGATGTAGAGATAGTGGCAGCTTATCCGGCTGGGGTAATAGGAGATACTGCAGGAAATCTTAAAGCCGCTGCGGACGGAGAACAATTTGAATGGACAAAACTTTATAAGGGTTTTGAAGATG
>PEUD01000043.1:0-1130 GCA_002780805.1 Candidatus Omnitrophica bacterium CG02_land_8_20_14_3_00__42_8
AAGCTTTAAAACTAATTATTTTAATCTTTCTTAAACCTCTAGGGGAGGGGGTACGATGTCTATTCCCATTCCCGCTGTCACTTAATTTTTCTCTTGAACATTCGCTCGTCCAATGTTATATTTATAGGCAAGATGAGAAGTATTAAATATATATTTATTATTATGTCTGCTATATTAATAATAGGGACAGGACAATGCCCTGTCCCTACGCTTTTGAATGCCGGGGAGAATTCTGATTTTAGTCTCGGGAAAAAATCCCTCCAGGACGGGTTTTACGAAATAGCCGCAAAATCACTTGAAAAATTCTTATCCGAAAATCCCGCAGATGCCGATGTTTTAGAGGCACGGCTTTTATTGGGAGAGTCTTACGTGCATCTTGATAGATTCAGCGATGCCATGAAAGAATTGGATGCCGTCATAAGCGCAGAAACGAAAACAGATTCCAAAGATGAGGCAATGTACTGGAAATCAGAGATATATTTCAAGGCCAGGGACTTTGAAAAAGCCAGGGAGCTTTACAACGCCATCCTGGCAGAATTTCCTAAATCAAATTATGCCCCTTATATAAAATACGCATACGCGTGGTCTCTATATGAAGAAAAAAAATATCAGGAATCTATCGATAAGTTTTCCGTGTTTATATCCGAATACCCTGCAAGCGGCCCTTCGACAAGTGGTTCGACAGGCTCACCACCATCTGAGTCATCCCGAGCGGAGTCGAGGGGCTCAGGGTCCTTAGTCCCGAGTAAAACGAGGGATGAATTGAAAGAAGATTCTGAATTAAAGATAGGCGAAATGCTTTACAGGCTCAAGAAGCATGATAAAGCCAGGGAGAGGTTGTCCAGGCTTATCAGCTACACTAAGGATGCAAAAAAAGCCAAGGCCGCATATTTTTATATAGGAGAAGACTATTATTATCAGAATGATTACAAAAATGCGCTGGGTTCATTCAAAAAATCGCTGGGGATGGTTTCAGACGCCGATATAGATTTTTACACTATATACGATACTGCGTGGTGCTATATGAAATTAGAACTGTATGAAGAAGCTATCACAGAGTTTAGCCGCATGGAAGACTTCAAGAAAAATTATGACATTATGGATTCCGGCCTTGAAGGCAAGGCTCAGGC
>PEUD01000043.1:1161-4630 GCA_002780805.1 Candidatus Omnitrophica bacterium CG02_land_8_20_14_3_00__42_8
CTGAAATGTTTTAATGAGATTATAGAAAGATTTCCTAAAAGCGGCATAATAATGAAAGCATATCTTGGCAAGTCAGAGGCGCTTTACAAGCTTGGTTTATATGAGGATGGCATAGGGGCCCTTAAAGACGGCATAAAGAGATTTCCCTCTGCCAGTTATGCGGATGACATGGAATATAATCTTGGCTGGCTTTATTTTAAAACGGCAAGATATAATGACGCGATAGAGGAATTCAGTAAAGTAATAAAAAGCACAGATGAAGATATCTATCGGATAACCTCATATTGCAGGCTTGGAGATGCATATTTCCAGATGAACCAATTAGACAAGGCGTCAGAAGCGTATGATATGGTTTTAAAAGAAGCTAATGTCAATCCTGACGCGGTCTTTGGTTATATAGATTATGCCCAGTATCAGATAGGCAGGATACAGTTTAAATCAGAAAGGTATGAAGGCGCAATACTGGCTTTCAGGAGTTTATTAAAAAATTATCCGGACTCCAGATACGCAGAAGACGCCAGTTACGGCCTGGCCGCTTCATATTTCAAAAAAGGGTCTTTCCAAGAATCGTCCCGGGAATTTAAGGATTTTCTTGAAAAATTCAAAGATACAAAATATAGAGATGACGCTAAATTTCAAATGGCCAGCGCTTTTTATAACATCGCTGAATATAAACAGGCCCTTGAGATATTTCAGGATATATCTTCCGGGCAGCCTGACAGCCAGCTCGCCAGGCGCGCCCTGTACGAAATAGGGTGGTGCTATTATAAAATGGGAGACAATAAAAAGGCCTTAAACCAGTTTGATGAATATATAACCAAATATCCTCAGGATGAACTGACAGGCGATGTCAGATTTTGGCTGGGAGAGTATTATGCTAATAGAAAGGATTTTGATAAAGCAGAAAAGTATTTCGATGATTTGATTAAGATGTCCGCGGAAGGCAGCCTTGCGGATGACGCCGCGTATAGAATTGCCATAATTTTTTATGAAAAAGGAGAATTGGATAAAAGCATCAGCGCCCTGGAAAGCCTTAAAGCAGCCTATCCAAATAGCGAGCTTATCCCTGCGGCTGAACTTAAGATAATAGATATTCTTATGAAAAAAGATGCTTTTAGCGATGCAGAGGACAGGCTTTTAAAACTCGCGGCAGATTATAAAAATACCGCTTTTGTAAAAGTGGCCTTCAAATATTTAGGAGATATTATGAGAAAAGAAGGCAGCATTAAGGATGCTATCAATTATTATAAAGAATCAATTGATGACAGGCGCGGAGATTTCAACGCCGGTATCCAGCTTACGATAGGGCAGCTTTATGAAGAAGCCGGAGATGTTGATAATGCGATTGCAGAATATATGAAAGTAGGGTATATATATCCTGATTCCACGGGGATAGTGGCAAATGCGGCTCTTTTATGCGGACGGTTGCTGGAAAAACAGAATAAAATAGAGGAAGCTGTAAAACTTTATAAAAAAATATCGGATATGGATGCAAAAGAATCCGGTCTTGCAAAGGAAAGACTAAAAGCTATAGAAGAAAGGAAATAAGGCTTATGTTTAATATTATACAAAAAGGCGGGGCTATAATGTACCCTATTATATTATGTTCTATTATGGCTTTTGCCGTAATACTGGAAAGGCTTTATTATCTTCACAAGATAAAAATAGATGTAGTAGCTTTTATGAGTAAAATAGAAGGAGCTCTTAAGTATAATAAGGTCGCGGAAGCAGTGAAGATATGCGAAGATACCGCTGGCCCTATTGCCCGTATAATTAAAGCGGGTATATTAAAATATGACAGGCCCAGGCAGGAAATTAGAGAAGCGATAGAAGATGCCGGCCATCAGGAAGTCCCAAAACTAGAAAAACATATAAAGATTTTAGCTGTCATAGCTCATATCTCCCCTCTCTTCGGCCTATTAGGGACTGTTACCGGTATGGTAAAGGCTTTTCAGGTTATTCAGATAAAGGCGGCTGCGCTTAATCCTGTGAGCGCAGGAGATCTGGCAGGCGGCATATGGACGGCGCTTTTAACTACTGCCGCAGGGCTCATAGTAGCAATACCTGCGATAGCGGCTTATCATTATCTGGCTGCCAGGGTCCAGGATTTTACTCTTGAGATGGAACACAGCGCAACCGAGCTTATAAACATATTATCGCAAAGGATAGAAGGATATAAATGAAATTTAAGCGCAACCTTTACGTAGAAGATGTCCTGTTGGATATGGTGCCGCTTATAAATTGTGTTTTCCTGCTTTTGATATTTTTTTTATTAACTTCAAACTTTATTTTTCAGCCGGGGATTAAAATAAACCTCCCAAAGGCGGTAACAAGCGAGGTCATACAGGAAAATACCGTTGTAATTACAGTTACTGCCGATAACAGGTTTTATCTAAATGAAACGCCGGTAACTTTGTTGGAATTGAAAAGTAAACTTGAAAAGGCTTCTAATGTAGAACCGATATTAATAAAGGCAGATAGGGATGTAGCCCTTAGTAAAGTAATTAATATATGGGATTTTTGCAGAGGCATTGGCATAAAACAGGTCAACATAGCTACGAATCAAGAGTAGGGGGCAGATTACCTGCCCCCTACTTGTAATTTTAAATACAATTATGATTTTTTTAAAAGATAGAAATTTAAACATAGCTATATTGATATCAGTCTTTTGGCATTTTTTCTGCATATTTTTATTTAATCCGGCGCTCGCAACAGGCAATATAAGAGAATATAAAACGTCCATATCATTTCTTGGGGATATCCTGGGAAATGTTATAGCCAGGGATGAAAAGCCTTTTGCCGCGGTTAGCAGGGGACAGGTTACCTGCCCCATACTGGACAAGTTTGAACCTATTGAAGCGGGTTTTATAAATACTCAGCCGGAAAAGAAAGATTTTTTTTACCCGATGGATAATCGTAGTTCTTTAAATTTAAGCGTATATCATAAAAAAGAAAGCGTCAGAGTTAATTTTTCGGATTTCTTTATTAGAGGGAATGCCAGGGATAGGATAATAACATATAAGCCGGATCTAGATAAAATTACAGTATTGCCCTCAGACTTTAGCTCAGACTTTAGCTCTAGCGTAAAATTCAGGATATCAAAATACGGTTTTGTAAAATATGCGGAATGCGTTGTTTCCAGCGGTTTTTCCGAAATAGACCAGGCAGCAATAAGATATGTAAGGGAGTGGCAGTTTGTGTCTAATCCGGAAGATGATCAGGAAGGGATTGTCAGGGTCAGCTTTAAATGATAAAAATAGAGTTTTCTTTAGCAGTCGCGTTATACCTTGTTTTAACAACATGCCTTGTTTTATTTATAGGTATATTTAAAAACAGAAAAGATCCAAAACAGTTCTTCTCTGAAAAATTTTTTTTATGGCAGTGCTCTATATGCACTTACGTATATGTAAATAGCAGGCACACTAATATGTCTCAATGTCCTAGGTGCGGAAGCTATAATGAAAAAGAA
>PEUD01000040.1:0-2152 GCA_002780805.1 Candidatus Omnitrophica bacterium CG02_land_8_20_14_3_00__42_8
GACAGCCCTCATCTATAAAGATCAGGTGCTTACACTTGAACCGCCTATCTTTATAGATTTAAAAATAGTAGAAACCGAACCCGGTATTAGAGGCGACACATCTAAATCCGGCAATAAGCCCGCAAAGACAGAAACGGGTTTTATTGTATCAGTACCTTTGTTTATAAGCGAAGGGGATACAGTGCGCATAGATACGAGAACTAAAAATTACGTAGGCAGGGTATAAAATAATCGCAGAACCACGCGGAAAAACACGGAAATTGTAGGGACAAAACAATGTTCTGTTCCTACTTCAGCGCAGTTCCGTGTTACGTTCCGCGTAGTTCCGCGATAGCATGGGAGCTAATCATGAATCTAAAAGAGATCAAAGAATTAATTACGCTTATGAACGAGAATGAGCTTATGGAACTCGAGGTTGAAAGAGAGGGGATGAGGGTCAGACTCAAAAAATCATCCGCCGGCAGCATAGAGACAGTTACGGAAGGACATGTTGTGCCAAAGGCTGTTCAAGTTATTAAAAGAGATGAAAAATCAGGCGAGACTGCCAAGCAGGAGCTGAATCTTGCCGCAATCAAGGCGCCCATGGTAGGCACTTTTTACAGGTCAGCCAGCCCTGAGGCAAAGCCTTACGCAGAAATAGGCCAGACAATAGAGATCGGGCAGGTCGTATGTATTATTGAAGCGATGAAGCTGATGAATGAAATAAAATCAGAGGTCAAAGGCAAGATTGTTGAGGTGCTTGTGGAAAATGCCAGGTCTGTTGAATATGGCCAGCCGTTGTTTATGGTGGAACAGATATGATTCCTTAGCCAATTTTGTCCGCCAAAGTTCTGTGGCGGACAAAATTCAGAGGTGACTATACATTGTTCTCAAAAATATTAATTGCCAATCGAGGCGAAGTGGCTGTAAGAATCATACGCGCCTGTAAAGAAATGGGTATAAAGACAGTGGCCGTGTACTCAGAGGCTGACGCTGATTCTCTTCATACCAGGCTTGCCGATGAAGCTGTCTGCATAGGACCTGCGCAAAGTTCCGAAAGCTACCTGAATATTCCCGCTATTATAAGCGCCGCTGAAATTACTGATGTAGGCGCAATCCATCCGGGTTACGGATTCCTGGCGGAAAACGCCCACTTTGCGGAGATATGTGAGTCCTGCGATATAACGTTTATAGGCCCAACCCCTCAAAACATGGAAATGCTGGGCGATAAGATGGCAGCCAGGCTTACCATGCAGAAAGTCGGCATACCTGTCATACCGGGCAGCCAGAGCGTCGTAAAAACAAAAGAAGAGGCAGTAAAGACAGCCAAGAGATTAAAATATCCTGTAATAATAAAAGCCTCTGCGGGCGGAGGCGGAAAGGGCATGAGGGTGTGCCATAATGATGTCAGATTAATCAGTTCGCTTGTAACCGCTCAGCAGGAAGCAGAGGCCTCCTTCGGAAACGCGGACGTATATCTTGAGAAGTACGTTGAAAGGCCCAGACATATAGAGGTGCAGATACTTGCGGATAAATACGGCCATATAGTATCGCTCGGCGAGAGAGACTGCACTATTCAAAGACGGCATCAAAAATTAATAGAAGAAGCGCCTTCCTCGGTTATAGATTCAAAATTAAGAAAAAAAATAGGGGACATGGCAATCAAGGCGGCAAAGGCCTGTAATTACCTGAACGCCGGGACAGTGGAATTTCTTTTTGACAGACACGAGAATTTTTATTTTCTTGAAGTAAATACCAGAATCCAGGTGGAACATCCCATAACAGAGATGGTGACCGGCATAGATCTGGTAAAAGAGCAGATAAAGATAGCCAGCGGAATGAAGCTTGGTTTTAAACAGGATGACATAAAAATAAAAGGTGCTGCGATAGAGTGCAGAATTAATGCGGAAGATCCGGAGAAAAACTTTATGCCTTGCCCAGGAAAAGTGGAGATGTTTTTAGTCCCGGGCGGCCCGTGCGTAAGGGTGGATTCGCACGTTTATTCGGGATATAATATATCGCCGCATTACGATTCCATGATAGCCAAGCTTATATGTTACGGAAACTCCAGGCAGGATGCGATCAGGACAATGCAGAGATCTCTGGATGAATTTATGATAGCGCCGATAAAAACCACGATACCATTTCATAAACACGTGATGATCGATACCTT
>PEUD01000040.1:2185-4500 GCA_002780805.1 Candidatus Omnitrophica bacterium CG02_land_8_20_14_3_00__42_8
TGAAAAACTTTTAGGGACAGGTGAATAGATGTAGCTGCACCATCTTATGGTGCCAATGCTGGCATATCGGCAGCGCAAACCCCGTTAGAAATTTTGTTATTTCTGTATGGGGCTACTGATATTTCTAACGGGGCAAGGCGCTGCAGCTACTAATTATACGAGGGGGATGCAATGAAAAAAGTAGGCATATTAACAGGCGGTGGAGATTGCCCTGGCCTGAACTCGGTAATAAGGGCTGTTGTAAGATACGCGATTCAGGAAAATTACCGGGTTGCGGGCATAAAAAACGGATGGAAAGGCCTTGTGGAAAACGATACCGTTGAACTAAACCTTCAATCGGTTTCAGGGATACTGCCTATGGGCGGGACTATATTGGGTACATCCAGGACCAATCCTTACAAAAAAGAAAACGACATAAAAAATGCCAAGGAAAACTTTAAAAAGATGGGGCTCGAGGCATTGATAGCGGTCGGAGGAGAGGATACCCTTGGCGTTGCGCATAAATTATATAAAGACGGGTTTAATGTGGTCGGCGCGCCAAAGACTATAGACAACGATTTAAACTGCACTGATGTTACGTTCGGATTTGATACCGCGTTAAATGTCGCGACAGACGCGATTGACAGACTGCACACAACCGCGGAGTCGCACCATAGAATAATGATAGTTGAGGTGATGGGAAGACACGCGGGATGGATAGCCCTTGAATCAGGGATTGCGGGCGGTGCAGACGTTATCCTTATCCCGGAGATACCCATAGATATTGACGAGGTGTGCGGTATTATAAAGAAGAGGTATTTCAGAGGAAAAACCTTCAGCATAGTAGTGGCTGCTGAGGGCGCTCAGTTCAAAAAAGGAACAATGGTACTGCAGGAAGAAAAGCTGGATGCCTTTGGCCACGTAAGACTGGGCGGCATAGGCCAGAGGATTGGAGAGGAAATAGAGAAAAGAACCGGTTATGAAACAAGGGTAACTGTTCTAGGGCACGTGCAGAGAGGCGGAACCCCTACTGCCTTTGACAGGGTCCTTGGAACCAGGTTTGGAATAAAGGCCATGGAGCTGGTTCTTAAAAAAGATTACGGCAAAATGGCGAGCGTACAAGGAAATAAAATAATAGCTGTTTCGCTGGAAGCTGCCGTGAGCGAGCTGAAGACAGTGGACATGGAATTTTACAATATCGCGAAGATATTTTTCGGCTAAGGTTACACTCTGACATTGTCAGAGTGTAACCTTATATAGGAGTGATGATGAAAAAAAAGATAGCGGAGTTAATAAAAGAAGGTATTGAGGTAAAAAATAAACTGCTGGAAAGCCAGGCTAATGAGATCGAAGAGCTGGCAAGAGTGATGCTCGAGACAATAAAATCAGGCCATAAAATTTTATTGTTCGGAAACGGCGGCAGCGCTACTGATAGCCTGCACATAGCGGCAGAGCTTGTCGGCAGATTCCGCAAAGAAAGAAAAGCCCTTCCGGCCATAGCGCTTACTGCCAATGTTTCCATCCTTACCGCGATTGGAAATGATTATGGTTTTGAATGCATTTTCGAGAGACAGATAGAGGCCTTGGGCAATAAAGGCGATATGGCTATAGGCATATCCACCAGCGGCAGTTCTAAAAATGTGTTAGCCGGCATTTTGAGGGCCTCCAAAATCGGGCTTAAAACAGCTGCGATGACGGGAAGCAAGATCGGAGAGCTTTCTAAGATAGCGGATTTATGCATAAGAGTGCCTTCTCTCAACACCCCCAGGATACAGGAAGCTCACATCGCAATAGGGCATATTGTGTGCGAGCTTATAGAAGATGCTTTTTAAAAAGATAAAAACCCTTCCTAATGCAGTAACCGCTATAAGAAAACTGCAAAAAAATAATAAAAAGATTGTGTTCACAAACGGCTGCTTTGATATCCTGCACGCAGGCCATGTAAGTTACCTGTCAAGAGCAAAATCTCTGGGCGACGTGCTGGTTATAGGATTGAATAGCGACAGCTCTGTGAGAAAATTAAAGGGAAAATCAAGGCCTATTGTACCGCAAAAAAACAGGGCTATGTTACTTGCAGCGTTGGAGGCGGTGGATTTTGTAGTAACGTTCAACGAGTTGACGCCTATCAAAATCATAAAGGCGATAAAACCCGATGTGCTTGTTAAAGGCGGAGATTGGAAAAAAGAAAAAATAGTAGGCGCTGAGTTTGTGAAATCGTACGGCGGAAAAGCCAGAAGCCTCTCATATGTAAAAGGGCTTTCGACCCGGAGTCTGATAGCTAAAATCCAAACAAGCTTACACTCTGACAATGTCAGAGTCGGTCAGAGTCAGACTGT
>PEUD01000001.1 GCA_002780805.1 Candidatus Omnitrophica bacterium CG02_land_8_20_14_3_00__42_8
ACAGCTGGCTTGCCTTTTATAGGAACTCAAAACGCCACTGATTTTGTAATGAGAACCAATAATGCAGAGAAAGTTCGAGTTACAAGCACCGGCAACGTCGGCATCGGGACGACGAGCCCGCAAGGCCTTTTAGACGTTAACGGAACAATCTTCCAGCGCGGCGCCTCTTTGCATGCGGACTATGTTTTTGAACCAAGCTATGAGCTTGAGTCTATTGAGGACCATAGTCAATATATGTGGGCCAATAAGCACCTTCAGGCCGTGCCTGTTGCCGCAAAGGATGATAAGGGGCAGGATATAGTTAACTGGGGCGAGCGTAACCGCGGGGTATTAGAAGAGCTGGAAAAGGCGCATGTGTATATTCAGCAGTTGGATAAGCGAGTGAAGGAGCTGGAGGAGAAGGGTACTATTCCGACCGTGTAGGTCGGATAGGCCGTTAGCAGAGGGACACATGACTCTCTTTCAAAGAATCGTGATATTTCTGCGTTCAATTATGGCAAGGTGTATCACGAAAAAGGCGCAAACCCCACAAATTTCCGAAACTCGTGAGAAAATTGTCCCAGAACCCGTGATACAAAAAGCCATAGTTTGCCCCTATTGCGCCGGTAAGGATGTAGTAAGGAGGGGCCTGCGCAAGAAGAAATATGAAACCGCTCAGCTCTATCTTTGTAATGCCTGCCAGAAAACCTTTACCGGCCAGAAAGTCAAAGGCAAAAGCTTTCCTTTACGCGTAATCTTTGAGGGCCTGAGTTTGTATAATACGGGCTACTCATTGGAAGAGTCCTGCCGGCGTTTAAAAGAGCAGTTTGGATTGGATATAAAGGCGTCAACCTTGTCGGACTGGATAAAGGAATTTGAGCCGCTATGCAGGTATAGCCGGCTACGGCCTTACGGGTTGAAACTTTACAGCCCAAATCAGGTGATTCAGACCGCGCATCTGTTTCACCGTCAGGTGTATGATTTTTCAGTGCACAGGGCGAAGCTCGCGCTTTTGTTGCAGGAATATAAAAATAATAAGTTTGACAACTTGCGCGAGTTCTTGGAGGCGATACAAAACGAATGCCCGCACCAGTTTTTTCAGGATGGGGCGCGTTCAAGCGAGCAGAAAGCGGAGTTTGATTTGAATGAAGTGAGAATCAGCGAGAAGAAAAACTTTGCCTGCCGCTTGGCTGAGCTTGCGCTGCAAGCGGTGAACGACAACAAAGAAAGGCACAAGGCCCTGCAGAGATTTATGCTGTGCAATGATTCGGTGACTGTGGCGGTTGAGGTGCCGGTGTATATGGATGATCTGGATGTGATGCATATGCAGGAGGAGCTGGGGTTTAAGATACCAATTAAATTAGACAAGGTTTTGACCGGGCATATTGATATATTGCAGATTAGGAATGGAGCCGTGCATATTTTAGATTACAAGCCGAACGCCTCCGCGGGTAAAAAGGCCGCCGCGGTTACCCAGCTTACCATTTACGCCCTGGCGCTCTCGCGGCTGACCGGTTTGCGGCTTTTTGATTTTAAATGCGCGTGGTTTGACGAAAACGCGTATTACGAATTTTTCCCTTTGCATGTGGTGTATAAATTAAGGGATAAAGCAAAAAAAGAAGACCCAAGCCAGATGAAGATGGAGTTTAAGGATGTTTTACAAACCAACTTATAAAAAAAGCGCCTTTCGCGTAAAAAAGCCCATCCGCAGTTTCCGTGATTTGGAGGTATATCAGCGTACATTACAATATTCAGCCGAAATAATGACTAAAATTATTCCCTTGCTTGAAGGGAATTCGCCGATAAAAGATAAATTAATAGAATGCTGTTTAAAGATCCCGGAGTCAATAGCGGCAAGCCATTCGCGCAGGTTTGAGGCAGGCGATGAGATTAAAACCTTAGATGAGGCCCTTGAGGCCTGCAACAGGGTTGTGGTGTATTTAGAGCAGGCGCGGGATATATTTGTCAAGGAGATAGAGGACAAGGCCGGGTGCGAGGATTTGATCAAGCGCTATATCCTTATCCGGCGCAAGATATTTAATTTGTATAAGGCCTGGAAGAGGTTTCCGGGTTACGGAAGAGAAACCATTCCGACCGCGTAGGCCGAATGGGAATTTGTGGAAAAAGGGGACGGTTCTGTTTTTTAAACTTCTTTTCGTCAGAAAAAACAGAACCGTCCCCTTTTTCACCGCCGTCGCGGTGATTTTACTCGCCGTCATTGCGAGCCCCCGAAGGGGGCGAAGCAATCTCCTTATCTTCGGCGCGGCGTGGTTTTTTATTTTTTTGCTTCCGTCGTTCATCATGCCCAACCCCGGTATCGCGGCGGATTTTTTAGAACACAGGCTTTACCTGCCGATGGTTGGTTTTCTCGTTATATTATCAGAAATTTTTAAACCAAAAAAAATCCCAATCCTTGGCATTATCGCGCTGGCGGCATTTTCAGCCATAATCTTCATCCACTGTGGTGCGTTTAAAGACAGGATGAGCTTCTGGAAAAACGCCGCCGTCAATTCCCCGCATTCTCCTCTGGCGCGCAGGAACCTGGGCGCGATGTATTATTTAGATGGACATTTGGCGGAGGCTGAGGTAGAATACAAAAAAGCGCTTGAGTTAAACCCAAATGAGCCGATGGCGCATAATAACCTGGGGCTTATTTACGCGAAAAGGGGCGAGTTTGCCGAGGCCGAGGCGGAATATAAAAAGGAGCTGGCGATAAACCCGTTATACGACGACGCCCTGTTTAATTACGGCCTTCTTTTAGACAGGACAGGCAGGAAGGAAGAGGCCATGCGGCTGTGGGAGCGCTCGCTTGAGGTGAACCCGGATTATAAGGATTTGAAAAATAAGAGGAGGCAGAGAATATGAAGGGATGGATTTTTGCAGCGGCGGCAGTGACGGTATTCTGCGCTGGCATGGCTGCGGCAAAGGTGGATAATAAGGCGGTAGAAAAGCAGAAGCCTGCAGAGAGCTCGTTTCCGGCGGCAGTAGTTTCGGCACAGCAGGCGGTTGACGAGAAACAATTATTAGCCAACAATTTCGCGGCGCTTCAAAATCAGCAGGCGCGCGTTATGGTGCTTCAGCAGTTATTAAACAGGGAAGCGGCTAATATGCGCCAGATGGAGGCGGTATTCTGCGACCAGTATAAGCTTGACCCGGAAAAGTGGCGCAAGGGTTTATACCGCTACGATGAGAAGGCGGGGAAGTTTTTGGAGCAGGCGCCTGTTGCGATGGGTAAGAGTGAGCGTTAGTGGGGTTAAGGTAAGGGTGAGGAAGCCGGTATGGTGTAGGGGGCAGGGTGAGGTGACCTATCCCTAACCCAATTTTCCAAACGGGCATCCTAACCTTAACCTTTACCTTTCCCTTAACAACAAGATATTCCTTGAAAAAATAAGGAATATTTATATATATAAAGCATCTAATAGGGTAGAGGAAGGTGATGCTGGATGAAAAGAAATAGGGATAGAAAAGGGTATCAGGGTATTGTGGTATCAGGGACGAAGCTCCTGGTATCTGTTTTTATAGGTATAATAGCCGTATCCCTAATATGCGCGGCGGCGCAGGCGGCGGGCAGGTATGGGGCCGGGCAGGACGCGGGGAACTATGGAGTAATCTTGATCAGTTTAATTTTATTCGCGTGGTTATCAAAAAGGATATTGAAATGCGTAAATATATCGGCCCTGCCGAGGATGTATGGGCAGGCAGGATTTTCAGAAAACAGGCATCTGATTTCCAATTCGTATCGGCATATCTTGACCTGTATTTTAGCAAGCCAGACAGCTACTCCTTTGCCGCCTTCTATGCCTGATGAGCGGTTTTTAGGGCAAGAGGCCAAATCAATGCCTAACCACTCAGCGATATGCGCCGGAAGCATAGAAAAATCCGCTCCTGTGTCAAGCAGAAAGCGGCTCGGCTGGTATCCGAATTTGCTCTTAAGAAGAACAGGTATCTTGACATCAGGCAATCTGCCGAGCGTGGTATTTTTTTCAAGAAGCGGAAATTCCATAGATGCAGATAGCCCCTTCAGGTTCAATATATTCAATAATCATCTTGGGATCGCCGATGCGGTTTCTAACTTTATCCCACAGCGCCTTGGAGGTTTTTGCCGATGCTATAACACGGTAATTCACTCTGGCTATAAACTTGCCGCCGAATTTTTCCTGAAGTTGCGGATAGGATTTAGGATTCATATTTTATCACCTCTTGTTAAACTATACCACATTGCCGTCGGTAAGTCAAGCGCGATTTCCCCCTCACCTTTTACCTCTCCCCAAAGGGGAGAGGGTAGGGTGAGGGGGATAAGCGTCCTACGCAACGCCGTATTAGCTATAATAATATCCCTTTCCTTAATATGCGCCGCAGGCGCGCAAGCAGCAGGCATTACGGTTAACTCAGGCGCGAGCGTAACCTGCTCAGGAGCGCCAACGATTACCACAAATGGCGACTGGCAGAATAGCGGCACATTTACAGCCGGTTCAAGCACAGTTACCCTAAACGGCACAGACCAAACCATCGCAGGCACGAACAGCTTCTATAACCTGACCAAGACAACATCTGCCGCGGCAACCTTAACCTTGCCTGCGTCTGTAACAACGACAGTCAGTAACGCGCTTACTTTGCAGGGCGCAAGCCAGAACCTTCTTTCAT
>PEUD01000129.1 GCA_002780805.1 Candidatus Omnitrophica bacterium CG02_land_8_20_14_3_00__42_8
TAGATTAATAACCTGCTTATTTTTTGCGTCATCTGAAACTATCGTTTCAATATAAGAACGCGTCCTTCCTTTATTATCATAACCGCTGCCTACAATAACAGGATTGTTATCAACGCCAAGCACAACCACGCCAGAAGCATTCACATTATATAAAACAACTAATCTAACAGTCGTTGTGGTCTTGTCAAGTGCGGCGCCGCTGTCTGACTTTGAATATTCTCTTGTTGAGGTAGTATATTTTTCTACTTGGCCAAGCGAGTTATATCTGCCGGCGCCTGTGGATTCTCTGGCGTCCCAAATCTCTCTTATCGCTTTATCTTCCGCATCATTGGAGATGTTTTCCTGCTGGTAATAATCTACGAGGCCTACTGAATTATAGTGAGTATCAAGGCGCGCTGTATTTGTAATTTTTTCAAGTAAGCCTGATCCTGACATACCAAATTCAACTGTATTGGTATGTAACCTTACAATTTGACCTAATTCATTATAATAATCCGCATCCCACGTTAACACTGTTTTGAGATCAGGCGTTGCATTGGAAACTGTCTCTTCTATATAATGTTTAAGCAAGCCTGTATTTGTATAAGAAATATCCCGTCTTTTATTGGTTGTTGTTTTATCAAGTATAACTATATTATTTTCATCCTCTACCTTTGTATGAATAATTTCATTATATTTTATCAACTGGCCTAAATCATTATATGCGCCTGCTGTCCAATCCAAAGTGTCAACCTTGTCGCTTGCGGCATCGGAAACAGATGTTTGAATATAATGTGAAACCCTGCCAGCCAGATCATACTCTGTAAGTATCCTTTTTATTTCATTGCGTAGATTAAATTGCGCGCCGTCTTTAAGTTTATCTTTCTCTATGCTAATCTGATGATATCCATATATCCTGCCGGCTGGGTCATATTTCGTTGAAAGCATGTAAGAATCTGTTTTCTTATTATCGACATCTGTTGATTCTGACTTATCGCAGTATGAATAAAGGCGTCCGTATATATCATAACCGCTCTTTGTGCTGTCGGTAATTATTTCGCCGCCGGCTAACAGAGAATAAGAAGCAATGGTTCTTACTGTTGTTACTGTCTTGTCAAACGCGGCGCCATTGCCTGACTTTGAATATTCTCTTGTTGAGGTAGTATATTTTTCCACCTGGCCTATAGTGTTATATCTATCCGCATCCCATACTTCTTCTACAGCTTTACCCTGAGCATCATTTGATATAGTTTCCTGTTTATAATGATCTATAAGGCCTACTGAATTATAATTAGTTTCAATGCGCGTTAGGTCTGTGATCTTAGACAGGTAGTTTCCGTTGTAACTGCCTTCTTCTCTGATATTGGTGCGGAATGTTAGAAGCTGACCAAGTGAATTGTATGATGCCGGTAGGTCTGCCCACCACTTTTCAGTAGTAGTAAGCGCACTTGATGCGTCTTCTGACACAGAAATCTGGGTATAATATTTTAGAAGCCCTGTATTTGTATACTCTATATCAAACCTGTGATTGTGAGTAATTGCGCCCAGGGAAACTTCACCCTGGGCAAAATCCTGAACATCTTCATAATAAGCCGTTAGCTGGCCTAAAAGATTATATTTTTCAGCGCGCCAGTTTATTATTTCTTTTTTAGCGCTTGCCGATTCGGTTGATGTTTCCTGCGTGTATAAATTTATTCTTCCTAATTTATCGTAATCTATAAGATGCCTGTAAACATTGGTCTCTAGATTAATCTCGGAACCGCTTATGGAAACACCCGTATCTATTGATTTCTGCCTATATTCACTCATCATTCCGAATTTATTATAAACTGTATCAAAATGATAAACTGTCTTAGTTTTATCATTTGCTTCATCGGAAAAAGTCACATCTCTGTAAGAAACAAGCCTTCCTTTATTATCATAGCCTGAACCTGTTACTACAGGCTCACCAACAAGTTTTAACGCAGGGTCAATCTGATATGTTGCAATATCCCTGATGGTTGTTGTTGTTTTGTCAAATGTAGCTCCATTGTCTAATTTTGAATATTCTCTTGTTGTGGTAGTATATTTTTCTATCTGGCCGAGTGAATTATATTTTCCTGCAGCTTTGAATTCCCTGGCGTCCCAAGTTTCTTCTATAGCCTTATCTACAGCATCATTGGATATAGTTTTCTGCTTGTAATAATCAATAAGGCCTAATGAATTATAGTGAGTTTCAAAACGCGTTAAATCCGTGGTTTTGTTAAGCTGATTGGCTATATCTGCTCCAATCTCTAAAATATTTGTATGATATGACTCTATCTGGTTAAAAACATTATACTTGTCGGCATACCAATCCTCTTCCGTAAGCAGATTTGTGGACGCATCGGAATATGACTCCTGATGGTAAAAACTTATTTGGCCGTAGTCATTATAATTGACTTGCGAACGCTTTGTATTTGTCTTTAAATTATACTTGTTGCCCCGCGTTAAAATGTCGATCTTAGTGACAACCTCTTCATAACCTCTCACCCTCTGGTTTGAATCGTAGTATATATTATTTTTCTCTGTTATAATTACAACATCTTCGGCTTCATCTGTACGCATCTCTTCGCAATAAGCTTTGACAGAACCAAATCCACCATAAAGGGTTTTTGTCCTGACAACAGTTGTTGTTATGTCGAGTTCGGGTATCGAATTTCCTTCACTATCCAACCCGCTCTTATTTGTAGTATGGGTTACCTGCTTATAGGCAAAACTTCTTCCTGATACATCATATCCGGCTTTTATCTGGTTTCCGGCTTCATCAAAAAGGCCGGCATGCCAGTCTATTTCAATATTCTTGTCAGGCGCATCGCCTGCCTGAACGCTGTCATGATAATAAACTGTTTGGGAAAGTTCATTGTAATCTATATTTGACCTATAAGTGATGTTCGTTAAATCAAGGTCAACATTTCCATCACCGTCTTCATCGGCTTCAGTATATGTGCGGACAGATTCTTGATAGCTTCCGACATAACCCATCTCATTGTATCTTGCTCCTGTTCTTTTTGTAACTTCATGATAATCCAGGCTGCCGTCATTATTGATAGAAGTTATATGATCATCCTGTATATATTCTGAAAGCCTGGCAACGCTGTCATAAATCATGTTTGAAAGTGTTCTTGTAGTAACAACTTCAGGTTTATCAGATGATTTGTTTGTCTCGACATATCCTATCATCTGGCCTAATGAATTATACCAACTGCGTATAAGCGTGCCGTCAATATCAAAATCGCCTATTTTACGTTCTGAGTAATTAAACCAATCTATCTCGCCTTCATCGTTTCTGCCGGTAACATGAGTATCTTCCTTAAATCCTACAATCAAACCATTTATATCATAACTTAAAACCCGCCAGTCAATATTTTTTCTAAGCTCTGTATCTGATGTGGTTATATAATCATGATAGGCTATCATCTGATTCAGCCCGTTATACCTTATTGCGCTTCTTAATGTGGTTGTAGTTATATCAAGAGGGTTGCCATATTCATCTTCGCCTGATGTTCTAAGATTCTCTTGGTATCCGGAATTCCTTCCCATGTCATCATAAGACATGCCTGAAACATCTTTGGTTGTCATCTTGCCCTGTACATCAACAGTAACTTCATGGTAAGAAAACAGCCTGTCCCTAGGATCATATTTCATATCAGACATATCTATGGTATTAATATTACCCGGCGCATCTGTTGAATGCACTGTCTGGCGATATGACCTGTTCTGGCCAAATCCATCATAATATGTTTCGGTTCTCACGGTTGTCTTGATTATCTCCAATGCCATAGCGCGTTTCGGATTGCCATTTTCATCTATCTCGAAAACAACACCTGGAGTATCCAATGTAACAAATACCAAATGCCCATCTTCATCAAGCGCGTTATAAAGCTCCTCGCCATCTATGTTTTGCGCGTAAATAAAATCACCTGTAGCCGGATCAATGCTAACCGAACGATCAACCTGCTTATAAGAATAAATACGGCCTGTCACATCATATCCTGAAAACACCCTGTTACCTGCCCCATCAAAAGACCCTGCTGTCCAATCTGTATATGTAAGTTTTCCCTGAGCATCGCTTGCACTTGACTGTTCTTTGTAATGGATCATCTGGCCCAGGCTATTGAAATCTATCTCTGAACGCACTGTTGTCCTGATATACTCAAGCTCTGATGCGCCATCAGTGCCAGATGTCTCAGATTGGTTGATATATCCATCTATTTCGCTAATATAGAAAGTTTCGCCGTCTAAAATCAAAACACCTTTGTCTTCATACACTGCCGCATATTGGGTTATATCTTCAGAATAATCAACATAAACACCCGGGTCATCCTTACTGACGCCTTTTACGTAATTATGCTGAACAAACTCGGCAATCCTGCCCCATGAATCATAAACTATTGAATCCATATCTGTTCTGGTTATCTGTCCTGGAGCATCTGTTCCGGTTGACGTTTCAGAATATGAAAGCGCCTGGCCGTGCCTATTATACTGAGTTGCCAGGCGTTCTTCTGTAACATCAACTTCCATCCACACACCATCTGAATTACCTGATGTATGAGTATGTTTTGTATACCCATAGGCAAGGCCAGATTTATCATAAGACATGTTAGAATAAGTAATTTCCTTTGTAAGATCCGTATCAGATGTATTTATCGTGTCTTTATAGGAAACTACTTGCTCAATTGCATTATATATTGTATTACTTCTAACGATCTCTGTCTGTACCTGCATCAAGTTTCCAAATTCATCTTTACCTTCAATCATTTCTTTCTGCGAAAATCCTACAAGCCGTTTTTTGCCGTCATAGACCATATTCCATATATCCTTATTGGTCCTTACGCCATTAACATCTGTCTCGATCTGATGCGAACGCATAATAAGCCCTGAGGCATCATAGGAAATATTAGAAACTTCTCTTAATATCGGATTACCCGGTGTAGCAGAATCTGTTATTGTATCTCTGTAGCCTATAAGCCTGCCTGAAAGTGAATCATACTTCATGCCAGTTCTTACTGTCTGGATAATATGATCTACATCAAGGAAACCGTCATTATTTTCGTCTGACTGCTCTCTTATTATTTCTGTCTGGCCTATTATTTTACCGTTATTATTAAAACTGTATTTAACAGATGTGTTTGTTGTGGTATCAAGAATATCCTCATATACGCCTGCCTCATCAAGCTGCCTGGCAGCCTTACGCATTGTTTCTTTATAACCCAAAGACCATCCCTTATCGTTAAATCCGGAAGCTATCCTCTTAAGTGTTTCTGTATAATCTATATCCTTACCGTAATTATCAGTGCCTGATGTCTTTGTTGTTTCATCCACCTGATATAAACGGCCCAATGTATCATAAAGCATATTCTGGCCTATTTTTACAGTCACAATGCCCGGCATATCAGAAGAAGTCATTGTTTCTCTATAGCTTATAAGCTGGCTCTTGTCATTGTAACGGCCATCCTGCCACAAACGGATTGTTTTATTTCCAATCTGGTCTTTTATCTCTTCCTTATATCTTGTAATCCTCTCTAATGCGTCATAAGTGC
>PEUD01000073.1:0-2348 GCA_002780805.1 Candidatus Omnitrophica bacterium CG02_land_8_20_14_3_00__42_8
TCTAAATCCGCTTTATCTCTTAAATTCTGGCAGAAGAGGATAAAATTATCCTTACCGAATTCTTTCACCATATAATCTATCATACTTACTGCCTCGGCATAAAACAGGAGTGCCGATTCGTTATCCTTTATTAACTGGGGGTTAATTTTAGAAAGATTTTCTAAATTGACGAATTTATTTGTAGCAATCGCCTCTATTACCAACTTATGTGCCATTGAATATATTAAATTCTCCTGATAAGAGGCAACCCCTTCATCTAACCAGATAGGTACAGCCTGATTATCAAAACCTACAAATTCCCTGAAAATGATGTGCCCCATTTCATGAGGAAGGGTTGTCTGGAAGAATCCTTTTGCATAAGGAAACGTGTGTATTACCTTTTCTTTTATTATAGCACACCCTACAGACCAACCAGGCTGGTTCGTAGCAGTCTGATAAGCTTTAGCGTCATCGTGGATATAAATCTTGGCCCGGTTATCCCAGAGCCAAAAATCAAATCTTCTGAATCCTAAATCATCAGCTATCTTGTCGTAGTAATATTCAGATTTCTCTATAAGCTGTTCTATAAAATCTCCCGGTGCATTTTTATAATATACAATAAAATGTGTGCTCTTTACAACAGACCAATCATTGGTATTGGCTAAGGTAAAAGACAACCATAGACAAAATATCGCGACGGTCAAGAAAATCGCCTTCGGCGATAACTCTAATGTGCGATTTTCAGTGGTTAGGAAAGTATAAAATACTTTCCTACACCATAAAATACATCTTCTCATTTAACACTACTTTGTTAAAAAATATTTTTGTTCCCGATTATTTTTAAAAATTGTTTTTATGTAACTTATGAAAATGCGTAACTTACGTCATTTCAATAGGTTGCAACAATTTTTTACTTGACATTTTCTCTAACCCCTGCTATAGTATAGACTTATGAAAATCTAATCTTTTTATTATCTTTCAACCTATTGGTTGAAAAGTCACAACCATAGCAGGAGGTTAGAGTTATGAATATTTTTCAAGCCCGTGTAACTATTATAAACAAATTCTTAGATAATTTCAAAGAACCTTTTTCTCACAAACAATTTGCTGCCTTTAAGATGTTTATCTATGGTATGTTGCGAGATTATAAACGTTTGAACCTTTCTTCTTTATCTTGCAACCTGCCTTTAGATTACCAGCAATTCCAATACTTCTTTTCTGATTCCAAATGGAACTATGAAGTCCTAAATAATCTAAGGATAAATACTCTAAGAAAAGCTAAAACTACTGGCTTTTCTAAAGAAGGTGTCTTAGCCATTGATGATACTGGTTCAGTTAAACCTTATGCCAAAAAGACAGATGGTGTTGCTTATCAGCATTGCCCTTCTTTAAAGGATGAAGCCTATTGTAATGTAGCAGTTGGTTCTTGTTTTGTTTATGGTAATAAGCATCTACCTTTGAATCTTAAATTTTATAGACCACAAGCTGAATTTCTTTTAAAGAAGGATGATCCTGATTTTAGGTCTAAGCTTGATTTTGCCAAAGAGCTTATAGACGATGCAATATCTAAAAACATTCCCTTCTCTTATGCAGTGTTTGACTCCTGGTATCCATCAAGTGACTTAGTTGAATTCATTGATGACAAAAAACGTAAGTTTATCGCCGAGATAAAGTCAGATCGCAATCTTCTCTTTAGGCATCCGGTAACCAAAAAGGCAGTCTGGCTACAACAGGATGAGCTGGTTAGACTCATCAAGAAGCACCTCTGGCATAAAGCCAGGATTGCCAATTATAAGGATGCGAACCTTCCTATCTATGGCTTTGAAAGCAGACTGAAGGACTGCTCAGTTCCTATCAAAGCCTTTGTGGTGTTTGGTAGATGGTCAGATGAAGATAAACAAGACATCCACATCTTAATCACCAATGACTTAGGGATGTCTCATAAGAAGGTAGTAGGTCTTTATATGCAACGCTGGGGCATTGAGCGAATGTTCCAAGAACTAAAGGATACCTTCTACTTTGACCACTACCAAGTCAGACACCAAGAGAAGATTATGCGTTACTGGATGCTGTGTATCTTAGCCTGGAGCTTGGTTTACTGGATTAAGCAGAATGCTTGTTTACTGAAAGTTCTATCTAATAACCCATCCACTTTTAATGAGTATAAACAGGCGCTCTTTAAGCTTATCCTTTTCTCCTCCTACACTTGCTTGTCAAAGAACGGTCTGCTTTATGAGGATTACTTCTCGTGTATTAAATCAAATCGTTTCAGAAAAAGTTGCCTCTTTAACTGATTTTAACAAAGTCGTGTCAATATGTTAAGGATATGCATCTTATTGTGTGAGGAGCAATTAAGAAAGGATGGGTAG
>PEUD01000073.1:2402-4513 GCA_002780805.1 Candidatus Omnitrophica bacterium CG02_land_8_20_14_3_00__42_8
GCCCTAGACATGCATAACCTTTTTATCGGTCTGTCTTGTGAATTACTGGAACAATACGTATTGTTGATTTATAGAAAAGAAAAAGGGCGAAGTTTTTGCTTCGCCCTTTTTTGTTGTGTCGCTTTCATTGCTAATCTTGTCGTGGGTCAGTCCCCTTCGGGGACAGACCCTACTGGCAACGCTAGTTTTTAATACATCCCTCCACCCATTCCTCCCATTCCACCTCCTGGTGACATAGGCATATGAGCTTCTTTCTCGGGTTTTTCTGTAACAATCGCCTCCGTCATTAATAATAATGCGGCTACGCTGGCAGCATTTTGTAAAGCAGAACGCGTAACCTTAGTCGGATCAATTACACCGGCTTCAATCATATCCACGTAAGCGTCCTGATTAACATCATAACCCACATTGGCTTTTTCCTGCTTTACCCGCTGCACCACCACTGAACCCTCAAGGCCGGCATTCTCCGTAAGTTGTCTTATGGGTTCTTCCAATGAGCGCCTTATTATATCCACGCCTATCTTCTCATCGCCTTCGAGCCTAAGTTTGTCTAGCGCCGGAAGAGTGCGTAGTAACGCTACTCCGCCGCCGGGGACTATACCTTCCTCAACTGCTGCGCGCGTGGCATGCAGGGCATCTTCTACGCGGGCCTTCTTCTCTTTCATTTCAGTTTCCGTAGCTGCGCCCACATTAATTACTGCTACTCCGCCTGCAAGCTTTGCCAGGCGCTCCTGAAGCTTTTCCTTATCGTAATCCGAATCGGTATCTTCAACCTGCTTCTTGAGCTGGGCGATTCTGGCATTAATCGTCTGGGTCTTGCCTGCACCCTCGACTATAGTGGTATTTTCTTTATCAATTTTTACTCTCTTTGCCCGGCCTAAATCCTCAATATCCACGTTCTCTAATTTTATTCCTAACTCTTCGGTTAAGGCCTTTCCTCCGGTAAGCACAGAAATGTCTTCCAACATTGCCTTACGCCTATCGCCGTAACCCGGCGCCTTAACTGCACAAGCTGAAAATGTGCCGCGGATTTTATTTACTACTAATGTAGCTAATGCCTCGCCTTCCACATCTTCGGCAAGAATTAAAAGCGGTTTTCCGACGCGGGCAATCTTCTCTAATAACGGCAATAAATCTTTGAGTGAGGATATCTTTTTTTCATGAATAAGAATGTAAGGTTCCTCCAGTATGCACTCCATACGCTCTGCGTCAGTCACAAAATAAGGAGAGAGATACCCCTGGTCAAACTGCATACCTTCCACAACTTCCAGGGTTGTAGCCATTGACTTTGCTTCTTCTACGGTGATAACGCCGTCTTTACCTACCTTATCCATAGCTTCGGCAATTAAATTACCGATAGTAGTATCGCAGTTTGCGGCAATTGAGGCTACCTGGGCTACTTCTTCCTTTTTATCTTTAATGGGCGTAGAAAGCTTCTTTAATTCCTCTACCACCTTTTCCACTGCTTTTTCAATCCCTCGTTTCAAAGCCATGGGATTTGCGCCGGCAGTAACATTTTTTAAACCTTCACGGTATATTGCCTCAGCCAGAATCGTGGCTGTAGTTGTTCCGTCGCCAGCTGTATCTGAGGTTTTTTCCGCAACTTCTTTGACCATCTGCGCACCCATATTCTCAAACGGGTCTTCCAAATCAATTTCTTTGGCAACAGTAACGCCGTCTTTGGTGATTGTGGGTGAGCCGAATTTCTTGTCTATTAAGACATTGCGGCCTTTGGGGCCTAAGGTCACCTTTACTGCCGCAGCTAACTGTTCAACACCACTTAAAATCTTCCTGCGGCCTTCGTCCTTAAATAACAATTCCTTTGCCATTACCTCCTCCTTTCAGTCGTCGGAGTATAAAGTTTTTTAAGTGTAAAGTGTTTAAGTTTTTATTGCTTACACACTTACACACTTACAAACTTACACACTTATTTAATAATCGCGAGGATATCCTCTTCGCGCATAATTAATAACTCTTCGCCTTCTTTGGTCGTAATTTCATTGCCGGAATACTTTCCGTATAATACCTTGTCTCCGACTTTCACTTCCGGTCGCTGGACCGTGCCGTTTTCTAAAACTTTACCTTTACCTACGGCCACCACCTTGCCTTCT
>PEUD01000074.1:0-3091 GCA_002780805.1 Candidatus Omnitrophica bacterium CG02_land_8_20_14_3_00__42_8
CCAATTTACCTGTCCCGAGCGAAGTCGAGGGATTGGGCAGCCTATTTTGTGCCTGATAAATCAGGCGGCTGCATTATGACACAGTCTGACTCTGACATTGTTAGTGTAAACTTATAACTATCTATATAGATAGCGACAGCTTACTCTCTATTTAGAGAGTAAGTATACATTACAATATGCAAAATGTCAAGCAGGGAACGGTTTTAAACCGTTTCCTGCCCTGCAAAAATAAAGTTATGCTATATGATGATTTTGGATAGGATAATGGTACCTTTGAAGATGTTGGAATTTTCCGATACTGCCCTTAAATCAAATTTCTGGACAGTGACAAAGCAGGGTAATTTGATAAGCTCTGATAAAAATTTAACAAGTTCTGGCAGCTGCCCCTCTATCTGAAGCTCAATCTTGTATTCTCCATATATGCCTGCCTGTGTTAGAGGGTAAGGTTTTATATTACCTGTTTTCACGCCAAGTAAACCTGCTAAATTTTCTATATAGTTTAAAATCTTTGAAATATCCTTGGAGGATTTTGCATAGCTATTATATTCCTTGATTATAGAATCTTTTCTTTCCAATAATACCAAGTCTCTATCAAACCTGGCTTTTTTTATTTCTATTTCCCTGTTCAGGACCTGCCATTTTTTAAATGCGGGTTCAAGTATGAAATTGTATAAAAGCGCTGCTGTGATAATGCCCCCTGTTATTATAAAAATATATCTTTCCCTCTTTGATAAATTTATATCTAACATATAAATTAGCAGCGTAAGACGCTGCAACTACAACATGGTATAGGAAATAACGACAGCAATGTCAGCATATGGGCCAAACGAAGGATGCAGCTGCAGCGCCTTGCGCTGCCTAAAGAAAACTATTGAATTATCTACCAGAGCCTATCTGGCATGCTATGCTGAAATCAGTAATGGTCTGGCCTTTTATCTCCTTTTTTGCAGCGTATTTTACCTCTACCTTTTTAAAGTATTTTATCCTTTCCAGGGCCTTTATAAAATTAAAAACATTGGCTGTATCCCTGGTAGTCCCTTTGTAAGAAATAAATACCTTCCCATCATAATCCATGCCTGATAAAACTATATCAGCAGGAATTAATCCATAGGATTCCTTCAAGATATTCAAAATGAGCTCCCCGTTTTCTCTGCGCGACTTTAAAATCTCTGTTTTCTTAAGGAGGCTGTCTATCATATCTATCCTGGGCTGCACCCTGCTTATCCCATTAGAAAGGATGTTAATAATCTTATTTTTTTCGTATAGTTTAAAAATAAAAATAGATGATAGGGATAATATAACAAGGCCGATAAGAAAATACATTGACAGGATTTCTTTTTTATTTTCCTTATACATTTTTTTATCAATATATTCTTTCGGCAAAAGGCCTATCTCCAGAGGAAAATCAAGATTAGTCAAATCCTCTTTATCTTCATAAAAATTTACCGGGATATTGAAATATTCCTTTATATGCAGCTTTATATCCTTTATATCCACATCCGAGGCATAAATAATAGTTATATCGTCAATCTCTCGATTATTCTTATCCCTTTTATAGGCAAGGATGGAGCGGTCTATCTCGTTTAAGAAATCACCTGCGTTTCTAAATCCCCTTGAGAAAACAGGCCTTGCCCTGTCTATCACAATAAGTTCTGAATATTCCTTTTTAATATTTATTGCTAAACTCGCCCTTTCATGTTTTACAATACCCTTTTTTAATAAGGAGAGGTAGAATAATTCTGTTTCCAATCTTATATCTTCAGGCCTATTTTCTCCCTTGGCCATCATCTCTTCTATAAGCTGCTTTTTTACAATAACCAACATTATATACGAAAATCCTTTTCTGTAAGACCCTATATTTCTATAGCTTATTACCAGCTCTTCTCTTGAATACGGCACCTCTTTCAACGCCTGAAACTCCACCATATCCTTAATCTCAGCTTCATCAGTAGAAGGCAGTTCTATAAATCTCAGGGTAACTAAATGCCGTGGCATAAATAAGATATCTCTTTTCTTGCCCAAATCAATCCTCTCTCCAATAAAAAATCCTGCTGTCCCTATCAGCCACAGCAGTAATTTTCTTGATTATCTTTTTATCCTCAGTAGAAGACGACGCTGACCAAGCCCTGAAAGAATTAGATTTTACATTAAATAAGGCCGGGTTTAAACCCTCGATTACGCTGATATCGCTATCAGCTTTAAATATACCATCATCCTCAGTGCCTTCTAAATCATCCTCGCCCCTGCGATATTCAAGGACCTTGCCTGCCAGGATCTCATCTCCTATAATAGACCTCAGCGTATTTTCGCCTGCGGTATTTATATTTACCTTTGGCTCAGTGCCTCTATAAATGGTAACATCACTCTCCATGCTCGAATAGATTTCGCGCGTCATACCGTCTATTAAAAACAACTCCTCCATAAATTCAAAACCCTTATCCTGTTTTTTTAGTTTATAATCAATAACAGCTTGCGAAAGCTCATCCTGTATCCCTAACCTGATAAGGTTCTCCTTTTTTAAATTTGAACTATTTAGATTCAGCCTGCTTTCTTCATCTGATGCTCCATAAAAAACTGCGCTATCCCCAAATTTCAATTCATTTGGCCTGGCCTCATCCCTGTTCCAGCCTTCATTAAGGCTGTCATAACTATTTGTATCTTTACTAATATCTGCCAGGATTTTTAAAATCCCTGCCTTTGCCAGATACAGCCCCTTTAGATTACTAGATTCATATCTTGATATTCTAATATCGCCTGAAGCCCTGTAAGAAATACCCGCGCTGAGCAGGGCAAGGATTATCAGGACCCATAAAGTCAATATTAATATACTCCCCCTTACTGCTGTCACTTTATACCCAACCTTCCCTGTGGGATAATAATCACCTTATTATAATCTTCATTGCCATCATCTATTTTAAAAGTTATCCTCACCCCTGAAGGCATCTTGCCTATCGGCTCTGGCCATGAACCCTGCCACTCAATACTATCTGAAATATCTCTTGATTTAAACGGGTATCCGAATTGAATTGACGCTGCAGAAAATAATTTTTTTTCTAATACTTCCTCATCCTTTAAGCCATCGCTAAAAACC
>PEUD01000074.1:3122-7445 GCA_002780805.1 Candidatus Omnitrophica bacterium CG02_land_8_20_14_3_00__42_8
ATCGCTAAAAACCATCTCCCTTCTCATAAGATTCTTGAACCCCGTGGCCTTATCGTCATCTATATAATAAGTCACGATATAAACCCTTTCCGCTTCTTCTACTTTTATGGCTAATGGAAAGATTATTTCCGAGGATGTGCCTCTAAAGGGAACCTTGGAAAAAAAGAACGAGCGCTTTAATTCATTCTCCATCTTCAAAAGGCCAAGCCTTATTTTCTGAAGAGAGGTATTCTCATTCCCCCTGCGCCATGTCCTTACGCCTAAACTAAAGACACTATATATTGAAACGACTATTACGCTCAATATCGCAACTGATACTATAAGTTCAATAAGGGTAAATGAGCCGCGTTTCAAGTATCTCAATGCTCCTGTTTTTTTCAGGGCCCGGCATTAACATCCTTGATATACGTAGAAATGGAAATATCTTTTTCCTTATCCTTCCCACCCCACGATACCTTCAGATTAATTTCATTAAGAGGGCTTTCTTCTATCGTTCCTGCATCTAAATTCCATGAAAATCTTTTATTAAAATCATCGAATGACCCTTCCCAAACGCCCTCTTCTGTGCCTTTATTCAACAACTCATAAATCTTATTTTCCAGAAGCAGGCCTGCCTTAAAATAATCCCTTGAAACCTCTACCGCCTTTATTGACCTAAAAAAAGAGTTTAATACCAGTAAAAGGCCAATAGATAATATTGATATGCTGACCATTACCTCAACTAATAAAAAACCCTTATTTCTTTTCCTCTTCCCAATTAGTAACATCATCTCCACCGCCCTCTGTGCCGTCAGGCCCGTATGAATAAAGGTCATAGTCAGGATTATGGCCGCCTGGGGACCTATAAACATACTTCTTGCCCCACGGGTCAACAGGCTCCTTCTTGAGATAAGGCCCCTTCCAGTTAGAAGCTGTTGAAGGCCTTGTCTGTAAACCCGCCAACCCCTCTTCTGTTGCAGGGTATTTCCCATTATCTAATTCAAATAAATCAAGCGCCACTGAAATATTTGCCTGTATATCTGCCTTGGCAGCAGTTATCCTTGCCTCTTCTGAGCGGCCTACAAGCCGCGGCACCACCATTGAAACCAATACACCAATAATAATTACAACAAGCATTAGTTCAATTAATGTAAACCCTTTTGTGCTATTCATATATGCCCCCTTGTTAATCGTGGAAATACGCGGAACGTAACGCGGAAAAACGCAGAAGTCACATTTGAGTTTCAGCGTAGTTCCGCGTCCCGCCAACGAAACAATGGCGGGCTTCCGCGTAGTTCCGCGATTATCAATGCGCTGTCAACGATATTTGAAACACTGGTAAAAGCATAGAAATAACAATAAACCCCACAACCAGCCCCATTATCAAAATAAAAATCGGTTCCAGAAGGGCTGTTATTACCTTCATAATCCTGTCTATCTCAATCTCATAAACGCGGCTGGCCTTTGACAGGGTCTTATCTAAAGACCCCCCTTCTTCCCCTACTAGTGTCATATTTATTAAAAACACAGGGAAGGATGTGTTCTTTTTCATTGCTGCCACAAGGCTGGAACCGGCCCTGACATCATTATAAATCGACTCAACCTGTTTCTTTATAATATCATTTCCTATTACATCAGATGTGATTTTTAAGGAATGCAGGATCGGCACCCCATTCTTCAGGAGCATTGAAAGGGTCCTTGAAAATCTTCCAAGTTCGGCCTTCAGGACTAAATTCCCGAAGACAGGTATTCTTAATTTAATCCTGTCTATTTTATTCTTTGCAGCTGCATTTGATTTACTGCTTTTTAATAAAAATATCAGCGCTAAAATAAATATAATAAATAAAACCCAATACCCTTTTATAAAATTGCTCAAGTATATGAGTATCTGCGTAGGTAAAGGCAGTTTTTCTCCCATCTCAATAAACATGCCTGTCAGCTTAGGCACCACAAACGCTATTAAAATAAATATTGTTAAAAAGCCCGCTATGGCCATCAATATTGGGTATGCCAATGCCGCCATAATCCTGGACCTTACATCCTCCTCTTTTTCCAGAAAATCTGCTATACTCGCGAGCACCTCGCCAAGAGAACCCCCTTCTTCGCCTGATTTTACAAGATTTGCATACAGGTTTGAAAAAATAGCAGGATAACCCTTCAGTGTTTCTGAAAAGGCCTTGCCGTCTTTTATATTATTTTTTATATTTTCAATGACTAACCTTAATCTATAATCTTCTATCTGTTTTTCTATCACATCCAACGAATTATAAAGCGTTAAGCCAGAACTTAAAAGGTCGGAAAGCTGCCTTGTAAAATTAGAAAGGTCTTTTGCTTTGACCTTTAAGTTTCGTAAATCTTCTCGACTCGCGGAGTTTATCCCGAGCGAAGTCGAGGGATTCGCTCGAAGAATATTATTCGAGTGAGGCCCAAAGGGCCGAGTCGAGAACTTAACTTCTTCTTCAACCCATACAGGATAATAACCTAACTGCATTAATTTATTCACAGCCATATTTTCCGAATCCGCCTCAATACTCCCTTCCAAAATCTCCTCCGGCGACTTTTTTACTCTATATAAAAATTTAGGCATAGCCTAACCCCACTCAATTAATCCTCTTCACTAACCCTTATTACCTCATTTATAGTAGTTATCCCCTTTTTTACCTTTTCCCATCCATCCATACGCAATGTATGCATACCCTGTTCCAATGCCTTCTTTTTTATCTGGTCAGATGACGCCCTCTGTAAAAGCAGGCCGCTGATCTCTCCGCTCATAAGCAAAAATTCATATATAGCAGTCCTGCCCTTATATCCAGTAAACTTGCAGGACTCGCAGCCCTTGCCTTCATATATAGCTATATCATTCAGATTATTTTCTATTCCGAATTCTCTCAATATCTCCCTATCAGGTTTTTTTTCAACCTTGCAATGAGGGCAGATAATCCTGACAAGCCGCTGTGCAATAAAACACTCCACTGGACTTGCCACAAGATACGGTTCAATCCCCATATCCAACAAACGCGTAATTCCGCCGCAGGCATCGTTTGTATGCAGTGTGCTAAAAACCAGATGCCCTGTAAGAGCCACTCTGATAGTTATCTCCGCTGTCTCAAAATCCCTCACCTCCCCTACCATCATGATATCAGGGTCGTGCCGCAGCATAGAGCGTAAACCTGTTGCAAAACTCAGGCCTATGCGGGGATGTATCTGGATCTGAGTTACGCCTTTCAACTGATATTCTATAGGGTCCTCTATGGTGATAATCTTTTTATCCTTGCTGTTAATCTTGGACAGGCATGAATAAAGCGTGGTGGTCTTGCCGCTGCCTGTAGGCCCTGTCACAAAGATAATCCCGTGCGGCTTACGTATAAGTTTTTCAAGCATCTCCAGATTAGATAATGAAAGCCCTAAATTCTCCAGGCTGTATAACATCTTGCCGCTCAAAAGCCTTATATCCACGCTCTCGCCAAACTGTGTAGGAAGAATGGATATCCTCAGGTCAAGCTCTTCCCCGCCTACCCTGATCTTTATCCTCCCGTCCTGCGGAAGCCGCCTTTCAGCAATATCTAAGCCTGCCATAATCTTTATCCTCGAGACAATGGCGGATTGAAAATATTTTATATTCTGCGGTATAGGGATATCATATAGAATCCCGTCTACCCTGTATCTTATCTTCAACTCATCCTCGTAAGGCTCAATATGAATATCTGTAGAACTGTCCTTAACCGCCTGCACTAAAATCTGATTTACAAATTTTATTATAGACGCATCCTCAGCAAGGCCTTCTATATCCTCAGTTTTTGAAACTGCTAATTTTATCTCTCCAGCCATCTCACCGGTATTTATAATCTCTTCAATTGTCTCTGCGCCCAAGCCGTAGTGTTCTCTAATGGCCTCCAATATATCAGCCCGGCTTGCAGATACAGGTTCTATCTTTAGCCCTAAAAACAGGCTGATATCATCTAGGATAATTAAATCCAGCGGGTCTTCTATCGCTAATGTAAGCGTGCCGTCTTCGAATTTTATTGGAATGACTTTATAATGGCATGCAAACTTGGCAGGAATCTTTTCAAAGATATCGGGGTCTATTTTGAGATCTTTAAGAACCAGAGGTGGCGTGGATCTTGAAGTAGGCATCAATCTCAGTATAATTCCGACTAAATGACCAAATCAACTAAAAACAGGTCAGATTATAATGCCTTGCAGGGTACTATTTTACATTGCCAATTATAATGATTAGAATTTTTTTACGCAGAGTGTGGCGTTGTGGCCGCCGAAGCCGAGAGAATTGGACATGCAGACATCTACTTTTGCCTTGCGCGCCTTGTTGGGTACGTAGTCAAGGCC
>PEUD01000036.1:0-2626 GCA_002780805.1 Candidatus Omnitrophica bacterium CG02_land_8_20_14_3_00__42_8
CTAAAAAAGATAAACCCGAAGCAGGCATGTTTATTAACAAGCTGAAACAGAAGATAACGCTTTTGTTGGATGAAAAGGGAAAAGATTTCAGGCCGCTGGAGACGGCTGTCTTTGAAAACAATGACATAACTCTCCCGGGCATAAAAAGAGAACTGGGGCACAGCCACCCTTTAGTAAAAACAATGCAGGAGATAATAGAAATTTTCGGGAAAATGGGTTTTAAAGCGGTAGAAAGCCCTGAGATAGAAACGGAATATTATAATTTTGAGGCGCTGAACATCCCGAAAAACCACCCTTCCAGAGAGACATTCCACACGTTTTATATTGAGAACGGGAATCTATTGCGCAGCCAGACATCCACAAGCCAGATACGCGTCATGGAAAAAGAAAAACCGCCGATACAGGTTATACACGCAGGCAAGGTGTACAGGCCTGACGCTGTTGACGCCAGCCATTCCTTTATGTTTTATCAGATAGAAGGATTTATGGTTGATAAAGGCATACAATTCAGCGATCTTAAAGGCGTGCTGGAAAGATTTGCGAAAGAGTATTTCGGGGATAATGTTAAGATGAGATTCAGGCCGCATTTCTTCCCGTTTACAGAGCCTTCGGCAGAGGTTGATATATCGTGTTTTATCTGCGGAGGGAAAGGATGCAGGGTTTGCTCTTACAAGGGCTGGCTCGAGGTCCTGGGCTCAGGCATGATAAATCCAAGGGTTTTTGAATTTGTAAAGATAGATCCTTCTGTCTATACCGGTTTTGCGTTCGGCATGGGCGTGGACAGGATCTGCATGTTGAAATACGGCATTGATGATATACGGTTATTATACGAGAATGACGTGAGATTTTTGAAACAGTTTTGAAATTAAATAGATTGCTTCGCTCATTTCATTCGCTCGCAATGACATGATAAGGTGTCATTGCGAGGAGCGAAGCGACGAAGCAATCTCAATATTCTTCGAGCGGCCATGAAAGCATATCATGGAAGCAGAGTCGAGAAGAACGGAGGCATGTATGGAAAGACTCGGAAGATTTTTAGGAGCATTTTTTGGCGCGTTTTTGTGCGTAGTGTTACTCATGGGTATATACAGCATGGCAGAAGATATTACGCTTACAACCTATTATCCCGCTCCTTATGGCGCGTATGAGGAGCTTTCGACAACAGGTAATACTTATTTGGCCACTGATTCAGGGAAGAATGTTGGCATGGGTTTAGCAACAACAGAGACAATAAAAAACAAATTAGATGTTAAAGGTAGCGTTGCAATAGGAGCAGATTATTCAGGGGTTTCTACAGCACCTACTAATGGGATGATAGTTCAGGGTCAGGTTGGAATTGGGACCATAAGTCCTACAGCAGGAACTGCATTGGACGTAAGTGGTACAATAAATGCTACAGCTTATTCGGCAGGCGGCACAGCAGGGGCCGAAGATAAAACTTTTACAGTTTTAGGAGGCGATGGAATAACAATTTATACGATTGTAGTTAAAAAAGGAATTATTACCAGCATAACGCCATAATGCCTCAGGCAGAGCAAGCTCTGCAGCTACATCCATGAATTGTAGCTGCAGCGCCTTGCGCTGCTGATATGTCAGTATTGGCACCATAAGATGGTGCAGCTGCATCCGATTTCTGTAGCTGCAAAGCTTGCTTTGCTTATTCAGAATAATAGAGAAAGGAAATATTTATGCGAGTAAGTTTTAATTGGTTAAAAGATTTTATGGAAACGAAAATAGAAGCAGGCAAGGCCCAAAGTTTTCTCACAATGGCAGGGCTTGAGATTACTTCTATAACTGATATAGACGGCGACCATATCATGGAAATAGAGGTTACACCCAACAGGCCTGACTGCCTTTCTGTATTGGGTATTGCCAGGGAATTAAGCGCGGCATCCGGAATCGCCATAAAACTTCCTGATTCGGTTAAAAAGAATTTCATGAAAAAAGGCAGCGCCAGAGGCGGCGTAAAGATAGAGATTGCGGATAAAAGCGCCTGTCCCCGTTATGTCGGATGCATCATGAAAAATGTTAAAGTAGAGCCTTCCCCCAAATGGTTGGCAGAGAGGCTGAATGCCATGGGTGTGAGGTCTGTAAATAATGTCGTGGACATAACAAATTACGCGCTTTTTGAATTAGGCCAGCCGCTGCACGCGTTTGATTTAGATAAGCTTAAAGGGAAGCGCATAGTAGTGAGACGGGCCAGAAAAGGCGAAAGCATAGTAACCATTGATGGGATTAACAGGGTATTGAGCCCGAACATACTTGTCATAGCTGATGAGGTCAGGCCTATTGCGGTCGCAGGCATCATGGGCGGCAAAGATACAGAGATAACTTCTAAAACCAGCAATATTTTAATAGAGAGCGCGTGTTTTGAACAGGTTGTTATAAGAAAGGCCTGCCGCGAGCTGGGGCTTGCCTCGGAATCAAGTTACAGATTTGAAAGAGGCGTTGACCAGGGCATGATATTTGCCTCCAGCGTCAGGGCGCAGGAATTAGTCAAGGAGATAGCGGGCGGCAAAACAGCTGGCGGGATGAGCGACATAGGCCCCGGGATAGAAAAGGAAAAAGAAATCACCCTTTCCTTAGATGATGTAGCCAGGATATTAGGTATAGACATAAGCCCGGA
>PEUD01000036.1:2671-4473 GCA_002780805.1 Candidatus Omnitrophica bacterium CG02_land_8_20_14_3_00__42_8
AAAGAAAGATAAAATATCTGTAACAGTCCCTTCTTACAGGCGGGATCTTAATAGAGACATAGATCTGATAGAGGAGATCGCGAGGTTTTATGGTTACGATAAGGTTCCTCCAAGGCTCCCTTCTTTTACGCCTCAGAAGACATATCAGCTTGAGAAAAGAACAACCTCTCTTGAAAATGAGATACGGAAGATCTTGTGCGGAGCGGGCTTGAATGAGATCATGACATATTCTTTGACCAGCAGGGACTCAATAGAATATCTTGGCATCTCCCCGGAGAATCTGGTTAGCCTGAGAAACCCAATGAGCTCCCAGCAGGAGATTATGAGGCCGAGCCTCTTGTCGGAACTAATGGGGGTATTGAATTGGAATCTAAATAGAAAAAATACACTGCTTCAGCTTTTCGAATTGAATAAAGTTTATATTATGAACAAAGAAAGCGGCCAGGCTGACGAGATAATGCACCTCTCTATAGGGATATGCGGGAATAAACCGGGCAATTGGAAAGAAAAACCAAGAGACCTGGATTTTTTTGATTTAAAAGGCATAATCGAGATTCTCATGGATTCTCTCGGCGCGGCAGGATACAGATTAGAAAAAACAGAGCACCTTTCTTTAAAAGAAAATATGTCAATAGCCATTAACGCAGGAGGCAGGGTTTGCGGGGCCTTCGGCGAGGTCAAAGAAGACGTGGCAAGGAAATTTGACATAAAGAGAAAAGTTTATTTAGCGGAGATATCTCTGGATGCCTTGCTCGGATGCGCCAATCTGAAAAAGACATTCGTCGGACTGCCTAAATACCCGTCTGTTAAAAGAGACATAGCGATTCTGTTAGACGATACAATCAACGCCTCCGGCATATATGACGTGATCAAAGAAGAAGCAAGGCAGCTCGTGAAAAGCGTGGAAGTTTTTGACCTTTATAAAGGCCGGCAGATACAGGAAGGCAAGAAAAGCCTGGCTTATACAATACAATACCGCTCGGACGAAAGAACCCTCAACGATAAAGAAGTGAACGATATTCATAAAAAGGTGCAGGACGCGCTTATTAAAAGATTAGGGGCGCAGATAAGATAGTGCATTGATTTTTTTTAATATTGTGCTATAATTAAACTATCCCTGCGATGTGCGTGGTGGAACGGAAGTTTTTTGAGCCAACACAAAATACTTAGGGAGCCTATCTTCAGATGTGGCTGTAGGCCTTGGCATAGTTACAAGGAAACAATAAGCACCTGAGAGGGCGCCCACGTGCTTAATGGGTTCAATTAAGCAACCTTTCATACGGCATATGCGGGGATTTTTTTGAAATCGCTGAACTACGCGGAAGCCCGCCATTGTTTCGTTAGCGGGACGCGGAACTAATGCGGAAATTCAAAAGCGTTATGCCAGATTTGTTTGAATCTAAGGAGAAAAGTGTAAACAAAGACAAATTTCCATTAGCGGTAAGAATGCGGCCTGTTACGCTCAAAGAATTTGCCGGCCAGGAGCATATCCTTGGTGAAGGTAAACTTTTGAAAAGGGCCATAGACGCAGACAGGATAACTTCTCTTATTCTCTATGGCCCGCCCGGGACAGGAAAGACCACTCTTGCACACGTAATAGCCAATGTCACCAAGGCTTATTTTCATGAAATAAACGCAGTGGTTTCTAATGTCCAGGAGCTAAAGGGCGCGATAAAAAGTGCTAAAGAACGCGAGTGCTCATCCGGCAAGAAGACAATCCTTTTTATAGACGAGATACATAGATTTAATAAGGCCCAGCAGGATGTCCTGATGCCTGATATTGAGGCGGGTAACCCTGTCCT
>PEUD01000003.1 GCA_002780805.1 Candidatus Omnitrophica bacterium CG02_land_8_20_14_3_00__42_8
AGGTTAAGACAAAAATAACGAGGGCAATATTCATGAAGAATCTCTTTAAACTACTTTTATTTTACCTCTTGTGTTAAGTATTGTAGAAGCAAATCCTTTGTCTTTGGGCCGACAACGCCATCAGCCTTTAAGCCATTGGCTTTTTGGAATTCCCTAATCGCCCTTTTGGTATTTTTCCCGATCTTGCCATCAATAGTTCCGTTGTAAAAGCCGGCGTTCTTTAAGGCAAGTTGGATATCCTTATGGGTTAAGGACTTCTTGCCAGATTTATAAAGATATCCTTCATTACCTTGCGCACCAGTAACAACTACAGTAGAAGGCCCGCGCGAATCTACTTTTCCTTTTAGATATCCCACTGACTCCCGCGACTCGCCAGTCTGCCCTTCTATAGCAGATTGCCTTTGCTCAACCGAATCAACTCTCGCCTCTAATGTGCTTACTTTCGTTTCTAAACTATTTAGTCTTTTACTCGAAACTGTAGAACAGCCAACAAGTAAAAAAGTTATAGGTACGAGTGCCCACCATCTATCCCTCATCAAAAGCCTGCCTTTCTCTTTTAGATAATAGCGGCGGCTAACTTAATAAAGTAAAACTTGCGCTAGCCGCCACTATTTTATTCTTTTATTTAACCGGTGCTACCTCCTTGGTTTCTACAGCAATGCTTTCTACTTTTTGCTTTCCTAAGACGTCGGTGGTATATTCAACGGTTACTTTATCACCGGCTTTCAAATCAGAAAGCTTCAAGGTAGCATCTCCTTCGGCGATTTTTGTTTCAGGCGCTACTGCAAAGGTAGTATTCCCGTATGTGCTGGTAACCGCATCCTTCAGCTGCTTTACCACAACTTCGGATTTTACCAGGTTCACGGAAACCACTTCGCCTGAAACCGAGGTAACCTGTGCGGTTTGTGCTTTTTCTTGAGCAAAAACCGGCACCGCCACCCCCACCAACGCGACCACTGCTAAACACACTAACGCGACCTTCATTACTTTAACCATCCCCCCTCACTTCCTTCCTTGTGATTTGACTGTTACTACAATATTTGAAGCAACAAATCCGCCATCCTTCTCTTTCACATAATCAACTCTAACACTGCTGCCCGGTTTAATCTTAGAAAGAGGCATAATATGGCCATATCCATCTTTTTTCTTGTTCACTTCGTAGTTTCTGGGCGTTTGAGTAGGATATTAATATCCCTTAGTTTGAGAACACTTATTCCTTTTGCCAACAATTTTTTATCTTTGGTTTTTAGAAAATCGATCGTTATTCTGTTGCCAACCTTTATTTCTGAAAGCGTAATGGTGCGGTTATCATTGGCGGTAATCAGAGTAGAGGCATCAACTATAAAACTATTTTTTAGGTACTTTATCTTTCCTGCTCTGACTTTTTTCCTTTTTATAACTAATTTATTTCTTTCAGGGTCAACCTTTGCTACTTTTACATCGAGAATTCTATAACCCATTTTCGGTTTTTATCTTTTACCCCGTTAGAAAAACTATTAAAAAGACGGCTAACGGTCGCTTTCGGCGACCTTTTTCTAACGGGGTTTACCTATTTTTGTTTTACAAAAGCTATGATATTCCCGATAATCTTATCTACTATCTCATCGGGTAAACCGTCATTGAATTTAGACTTCTTACGCATATCTGGTTGGTCATTGACATAATCAACTACAATAAATTTCTCATTGCTTCGTAAGGCCATTTCTACAGAAAAAAGGTCTAAACCGCTTACAGTATGGATCATTTTGGTGAGCCGCCACATATCATAAAGTCCAAATCTATATATCTCCTTTATTGTAAGTATGTCATAGATGCGGGTTAATGGATTCCACCAGCATGGGTTTATCTTTCCAAGGCAATAGAAAACCCTAAACCAAGCAGGCCTGTTTTCTAGATTTACAGGATTAATCTTTTCTTGGGCAATATATTTTATATCTCCATGCTGCTCTTTTAATTTTATGACATCATCTAAAGATTGTGCATCTAAAATTACGCCATCGCCACATAAACCATTTGCTGGTTTAAGCACAAAAGGTTTAGAAACATATTTTATTTTAAATTCTAAGCTTTGCTTATCGTCCTGCGATCCTAGTAAGACTGTTTTGGGTATAGGTATATCGTGGCTGTTAAATTTCAAATGCATTTTAAATTTATCTGCTGATTCTTTTGCCCTATCTGGATGGTTGATAAAAACAATGCCTTTCCGCTTTAAGAAATTTGGCAAACCGCTAAATACGGAATCGTCTTCTGTGGTACGGTTAAGAAAGAGACGAAAATGAATATTGCCCTCGCTAATATCCTTTAAAGAGGTATAGAAATTATATCCATGTAGCAAATAAGGTTTTAACCCCTCTTTGAGGGCATAATTATTTAGCCCTTCCACAAACTCGTTATCCTCTTGACGGTCCCAGGCAATTCCTAAGTCAAAGGTTTCCATCTGTATTAGCCTATAACTTTAATAAATAAGGCAGTCTTTTGGGATTTATCCCTTGTATAACCGACTTCTACTTTATCGTCAGCTTTCAAACCCACAAGTTTCATTGGCTGATTAGAAATATTCGTAATTCTTACATTGGGATCCAGCAAGAAATCTATCTGTTTTTTCTGGGCTACTCCGCTCAAAATTTCTTCTATAGCCAAAGAAAAATGTTTCTTGTTATGGTCGATGCCAAAAATTTTGCCTTGGATAGTGCGTATAAAAGCAGACATTGCCTTATCCTTTCTTTTCCCCCGGCACTTTATGAATACGCGTATCTTTGACCCAAAGGTTGGTTATGCTATTGTTACAGTGTAAAGTTAATACTAAATCGTGGCCATCGCCATCGTATTCATATTCCTCAACAAGCTTACCGCTTGAAATTATCCTGATTTTTTCGATTAACCCCTTTTGACCATTGGAATATTCTATCGTATCGCCTACCCTTAATATTATCTCTTGTGGCATTTTGCACTCTCTCTAATCTTTTTAAGATGCCTGCCAATAAGCCTCTGCGCCTCCTGTTTATTGATATTTTGCACAAAAGAAATTTCATCAGATAATATCTTATTGATACGTTCAAACAGATTCTTTTCCGGTCCTTTCAATTTATCTATAGTATCTAAAAAAGCTAAGTTTCTTAAGACTTCGGCAACTTTTAAAATATCATTACTTATCAGTTTTTCAGTATATACTTTTATCCGCTCTTTATAAGGTAATTCATCTGGCAATTCATCAGGTTTACCAAGCACGTCTAAAACTTTTGCGACTTCCTCTTTCTTGATGGGATAACGTAAATCTAAAGCATGAGCAACAGGAATCATTACTTTCATTTTTTGCATATAGATAATGTAACAGTCCTGCTTGCCGTAGTAAGTATTTTGAGCTTCAATTGCCGCAATCTCACAGAGGCCGTAAGAACTATGGATTACCTTATCGCCTACTTTAAACATTTTTGGTATCACTCCTTATCAAAGTTTCTCTTGTGCCTTTAGGGATTTCTCTTTTAAAATGACAGTCATAACATAACCATCTGCCTGTGCCGTATTGTCTTATAACCATTCCGACTTTTTTAAGGCACGACTCGCAGGTGAACCCCGCAGACCTGCCGAGCAGGTGCGGGGTGAATTTAGAATTTGCATTTGATTCTTTTCGCACAAATTTATGTTCTTTTATCCCGCACCTTTTTAATATCCCACTGCTTGCGGCGTGGGTTACATCATATAGAAGTTCGTTTTTAGCAGGGGTTACCCCAAAAAGGTGCGGGATTTATTTAATAACAATTGCTCTAAATTTACAAATCTCCTGGCATCTGCCGCAGGCGTTACATTTAGATAAATCGCTAATCTGAACAATATCTATTTTATTATTCCCCTTAAATGTTTTCTCCTGCCAAATCAAGACCTTATGCGGACAATTGCTTATACAGAGGCCGCAATTAGTGCATAAGCTATAGTTTAAGCTAATACTTACTTTATCCCCTTCAAAGGTTACCTGTCCTGCTTTTTTCTTCTGGCTTGTGGCTTTGGCTACTGCGCAGAGGCGCGCACCGGCCTCTCCAATAAGGCCGGGTGACGGAAGCCAAACCACGGCCTTCTGGCTTGTGGCTTTGGCTATAGGAAGCCAAACCACGGCCTTCTGGCTTGTAGGTTCTTCTATAATTTTGACCACTTGAGAATATTGATTTCAATGCCTGATTTTGTTTCCTTCTTTAACTCAAATTTATCTAAGAAACCTGAATTTTTATCTAATCCTAAAGGATAGACCTTCCTAAACCTCTTAAAGGAAGGGTCTAATCCTAAAGGAGAGACCTTCCTAATACCTTTTAAGTAAGGGTCTAAGGAGATGCCCTTTTTGCTTAGATTACAGTTATTATTTAAGGCTTCTTGCGCTTTTTCTAGAGACATATTTTTGTTATATACATACACCTCTAAGCCAATTTTGCGCTCCAGTTTATAGCAGTTTAAGCAGAGGTAGGCATCAACCTGATTGAAGATTAACTCTTTAGCTAATTCAAATACTAAATCTGCTAATTTCTCAAGGTCTGAATTCTGAAATTTGATGGGTTTAATAAAATCAATTGCCTGAACCTTTACCCTCAATAAATCAAATTCGCTGGTTATGTTTCTACCTTGAAACTGAAGCATCTGTCCTTCTACACTACTATGTTAATTTTTGACTATTTTTTAATATTTTATTATTGTAACTTATTGTACACAAGTATGTTAAGAATATTTAA
>PEUD01000105.1 GCA_002780805.1 Candidatus Omnitrophica bacterium CG02_land_8_20_14_3_00__42_8
TTCGTTGCTTAATTATGAAACCAACGAATATAAGATATTACAGTTGATATTGATGGGGCAGATGGAACTTCTTCCGCGCCTTGCTCAGATTAAGAATCTTTGGGATAGGGTAGCGCTTAAATATGTTCTTAATCCTTTAGAGGAAAATGAGGTAAAAGAACTTATAGATTTCAGGTTAAGTCAGGCAGGATATGCGTCGCGTTACCCTATATTTACTGACGGCGCTATAAAAGCGATTTACAATTATACCCAGGGATATCCAAGAAAGATTGCAATGATATGCCACGATGCCCTGGAATATTTAGTGATGTATAAAAAAGAAACGGCGGATGAAGAGCTTATACAGGAGTTGATCCACAGGGAAATGAAGCCGATAGCAGCGTAACGTATTTCGCGCAGCGTATAATCCAGAGATAAACTATGCCAGATAATATTTCTCCGGAAGAGAGATTATTTAATATTATAAAGGAAAACAAGAAGTCTTCTTCGTCCGGGGGGGCCGTAAAAAACGATAAAAGAAAAATTGGCTCAGGTTGGGTGAAGAATTTTTTTGTCAGTATAAATTCGTTTAGGCATGGGTTGAATGAACTGGTAATAGCAGGGCAGCCGCCGGCCGGCAACCTGCTGGTTAAATTGTACAGCGTTGACCTTAAGCCGCTAAACAGAGCGTTTGCCGCAGCTTCGGTTGCGCTGGCGATTTTGGTAATTTATTCTGCCCTTAATAGTAAAAAACCTGATATGTCAAAGGCCGCGCGTTTTATTCCTGATATAGCATCGGTATCTGTAAGGGTTAATGGGCCGGAGGTTTTTAAACCGGCGGAATTTTATTTGCAGGACGTAAGACAACGGGATATATTTAAAATCGTCCCTAAAGATATAACCGGCACAACCGCAGAATCAAACTTGCAAGTGTTGACAAAGGATTTTAACTTGGCAGGGATATATATGGGAGAATATCCGGAGGTTATGATTGAAGACAAGGCTGCAAAAAAGACATATTTCTTGAAACAGGGCGATAAAATAAAAGGGGTAGTTGTTAAGAATATATTTAAAGATAAGGTTGTTTTGGAGTACGGCAGTGAAACAATAGAATTTTTATGAAATCATGTGAGCTTTTATTTATAAAAATAAAAAAGTTATTATCATATTGTCCCTGATCTTTTTTCAAGCGTTATATTCCGCGCGCTCTGGCCGGATTTATGCCGGGCAGGATACGGAAGGTACCGTGCCCGTACAACAGGCCGAAGTCGCCGCAGACGGACTTGATCGGCGCATGGCCCTAGATCTGCGTGACATGGATATAGTGGATACCATGAAATTTCTGGCGAGAAAAGGCGATATTAATATTATTGTCAGCAAGGATGTAACCGGCAGAGTTTCGCTTTTTTTAAAGAATGTTACTATCAAGGACGCATTGGACATAATACTTCTAGCTAATAATCTGGCATACGAAAAGCGGGGAGATATACTTTATGTAATGACGGAAAACGAATATAAAATGCTGCACGGAGAGAATTTTAAGGATACGCGTAAAGTAAAAATCATTAATTTAAAATATGCCAAACCGGATTCGGTATTTAAAACTCTCGATGTATTAAAAAGCGATATAGGTAAGTTAATAGTGGATGAGGAATCCGGCGCCGTGGCTTTAATAGATACACCCGAGAAGGTAGCCAAAATGGAGGCCGTTATTGCCATTCTTGATCAGGCAAGCTTGACAAAAACATTTTCATTGCAGTATGCAAAGGCCAAGGATGTACAATCTGTCCTGGCTAGCCGGCTTGACGCAAAGAAAACAGGCAGCATTTCCGCGGATGAAAGAAACAATCAGGTTATCGTTACCGCTTTTCCCGAGAGGATGAAAGAAGCGGAAGAATTGATAAAGGGGATGGATAAAAAAACGAAACAGGTATTGCTTGAAGCGAAAATTATCAAAGTAATCTTAAGCGATGATTTTGATATGGGGATAGATTGGGATAAGGTGTGGATGAATGCTAAAGACTATGGCTTGAATTTCGTCGGAAATTTTGCTTTTCCGTCGTCTACCAGCAATTTTTTTAAAATAGGCATAGGCAACGACCAGACAACAGGCCATAATTATTCAGCTATTGTTAAAATGCTGCAGGAATATGGTGAAACCAGAAATCTTTCCTCTCCAAGCATCGCTGTTATTAACGGCGAAGAGGCAAAGATACATGTCGGCAGAACCGAGGCGTATGTTACCACGACCATTTCCACCGGCAGCACAACTTCCTCCACGGCTGCCCAGGTGACATTCCTGGATGTCGGAGTCCAGCTTATAGTTACCCCGATTATTAATGACGATGGATATGTGACTATGAATATAAAACCAGAGGTTTCAAACGTGGATTCCTCTCTTACGTACCAGATAGCGCCAGATGTTACCAATACGGTTCCTCTGGTGGCAAGAACTATAGCGGAAACAACGATAATGGTTAAAGACGGCATGACGATAATAATCGGCGGGTTGAGGAAAGACGAAAAAATAAAGGTCGTAAGTAAAATGCCAGGATTGGGCGATATACCGATTTTGGGGGCGTTTTTTAGAAAGACCAGCGAAGGTGTCGAAAAAACAGAAATAGTGGTTTTTATAACGCCTCATATAATTACAGGTGATGTTGATGTGGTGGATCAGACCAAAAAACCAAAAGCTGCGAGAAAATATGAAAGTGAATAATAATATTTTTCAAAAAATTATGGTTGTTTTGTTGTTATTTTTTGCTTTGCCCCGCTTGTTTTCAAGTAGTATAGTTTATGCATTGCAGGAAGAGATTGCGCAAAATGAAACGGAAGGCTCTGCGTTAGTTAAGCTTCTAGAGACCACAAACGAACGGCTGTTTTCTTCGGCGCAGGCATTATTGAAAGAGAACGAAGAACTTAAAAACGATAAAGCTAAGCTGCGGGACGAAATAAACGGCACAAACCGCAGCAAGGAAGAATTGTTTGGTCAATTTAAGATAATTGCAGAAGAGAATTCCCTGTTAAAAACTCAGATTTCGCGTTTAAAGTCAGAGATCTCAAATTTTGACGAAACCAAAAAAGTTATTGAGGATGCCAATAGGAAGATTGAAGAAATAAAAAAGGAATCAGAAAGTAAAAACCAAGTTGTGATAGATACCGGTAAAGAATTGGATAGATATAAGCAAATAGTAAAGGAGCTTGTTGGTAATAAGGTTGTTTCTAAGCGTAATAAGAAGCCTAACAAAAAACCGTTGCTTTTAGGTAAAATAAAAAAACCTTCAGATATTGGCATAAAGGGTAAAAAACAAATGGAGCAAAATTTTGAAAAGACTCTCCTGGAGGCCTTTGGTTCCAATGAAAAGGATGCGAGCATGTTGGAAAAAGAAGTCGCGGATATGCACTATAATATGGGGGTTGGTTTTCAAAAAGACAATAAGCCGGATGAGGCGCTAAAAGAATACAATGCAGTCCTTAAGATTAAACCAGATGATGCGGATACGCATTTTAACATGGGTTTAATTTATGAAACGATAAAGAACGACAGAAGTAAGGCGATATATCATTATACAAAATATATTGATTTAAAACCTGCCGCGGAAGATGTTCAAATAGTAAAAAAATATATAACGGATCTGAATGCCCAGCTTAAAGTATGGGGCCATTCCGATGCCAAGGGGATTGGCCCTAAAGAAAAATTGGGCAGGTTATTATAAGGGGGATTGTTGATGCGTAGGATAATATCAATAGCAGGAGTTTTGGTTTTATGCTGTATTTTATATTTTGTTGTTTTCGCCGAACGAGCATGCGCAAATAATATTTCTGTTTCAAACGCAATAGTAGGGCCGCAGAATTCAAGCACTGACGTTATGGTGATGCAGTTTGATATTTCCTGGTCAAATTCCTGGCGCGATTCCGATAATTATGATGCTGCCTGGGTATTTTTAAAATATTCTACTGATGGCGGTACGACATGGAGCCACGCCACACTTAAAACAAGCGGCGCAAACCCTGCTGACTGTAATATCGGAAGCGGCACGGTTATAGATATAATAGTGCCGACCGATAAAAAAGGCGCTTTTTTACAACGGGCAGCGAACGGAACAGGCGCTTTATCAACAACAAGCGTTCAGCTGACGTGGGATTACGGGACCGATATAACCGCAAGCACCAAGGATACCGACGCCGCCCTGGCCATCATAAAGGTTATGGCCATTGAAATGGTATATATCCCGACAGGTTCTTTTTCTGTTGGTTCAGGCGGCAGCGAGACATCTGCTTTTTATACATATCCTACAACCACAACTATTTACACAATAGGTTCTGAAGGTGCGATTACTGTCGGCACTGAGAACGGTAATTTATATTACGCTTCAACCACATACGGGGGTGATCAAACAGGCCCCATACCGGCAAATTTTCCCAAAGGTTATTCTGCTTTCTACATAATGAAATACGAAGCTTCTCAGGGCCAGTACCGCGATTTCTTAAATACCTTAA
>PEUD01000133.1 GCA_002780805.1 Candidatus Omnitrophica bacterium CG02_land_8_20_14_3_00__42_8
ACGATCTTCAGATCGACAATCTGACGCTTTAAGCCGGACTAAGCTACGCCCCCGGAATTATTGCTTTTTGAAATTTATTAAATTTTCTCTCTAGATATAACTTATTCGAAACCCCTTTGTACATATAGTGAAACAACTTTGCGCTGTCTCCTTTGGCATAATAAAGATGAGTTCCTCTTTTGTCTACGTACCCAACATTTATCCCTAATCTTTCAGACAGCGCTTTTGAAATATCTCTTAAAAATTCTCTGTTTGCACAGGCAAAACATGTTAAAGTATACGGATTTAATTTATTATTTCTATTTTTCCTGCGATAATAACCATGCATTATACTTCCGTCGCCGTCAAAATAACCTCTGATAAAATGCCGCAAATATTTTTTCGGCATTTCTGGCAATTTTAATCTTAAGGATTTATTAGGTATGAAACCCATGCCGATTAAATCCTCATAAATTTCTCTGCAGCCAATCTGTAATAAAAATGCGGCTTTACGGTTCCGACCGTATATCTTTTTTGAAGCTATTTTATGTTTAGAAGCCAATATTCTTTTAACTTTTTCCAAAAGTTCATAATCTGTGGAAACAAAATGTATATATCTGGAACCTCCGGAATTAGTAAATATCCCTCCATCTGCGGCAAAATAACCTAAAACATAGGCCATTTTAGGCGACCATTTCTTAAAAAAATCAACATTAAGGCCGCCTTTTGTTCTTTGAATTCGCTTGTCTTTTTTTATTGCCATCGGATTTATATGGTTTATCTTTTAAGAAACTGGTGGGCGGAACAGGACTTGAACCTGTGATCTGTTGAATGTAAATCAACCGTTCTAACCAACTGAACTACCCGCCCAAAATTTTTGCAACACAAAAATTTTGTCCCGAGTCATCTGCTATCACATATGGTGACGAGGGACAATTGTGATTAGTATTCTACCACAATCCGCGGCGACGCGCAAGCGCGAAATTAGCCGGCCAATTTCCCTAATATGCCCATTGAAAATGCCATTACAAAGAGCGCCACTGTTTCAATTATACCCAAAACAACTATATAATTGCCAAAACCCTTGCCTGTTTCGCCAAGGGCGTCACATGCAACAGCTGCTGCCTTGCCCTGAAAAAGCGCTGAAACACCTATAGCAATGCCGCAGAAAATACCTATAGACCAGACATACGCGCCTTTTAAAACAAGCTCTGACATCTTATTCATAAGTATCATGCCGTATATGGTCTGCGTAAGCGGCGCGCCCACAAAAGCAACCATCATAAAAGACGCCGGTTTATTCTGGGCAAAACTTTTCTTCCACGCGCCGATAGCCGCCATGCCCGCTACGCCGGCGCCCAGGCCTGAGCCTATCGCGGCAAACGCCAAAACAGCCGCCAATCCCAAATCTTTAAAATTCGCCATATCCATAATTATTCCTCCAAATTTTCCAGTAGAATCTTTTTGGCTAAAAATTTGTCCCGAGTCCCTCGCCGCAAACATCTTATTGGCTGGCGGCTCGGGACGAGGGGCTACCCTATTCTTCTTTTAGCGGCCTATACTCAAATCCGCTCCATTTTACATCAGCGTGCCCGCAAAATTCAAGCACATTTAACCTGACGCCGTGAACCAAAACAGACATGGGCCCTAAAAGAATATTCAAAGCATGCCCAAGTACGAGTATTAACGCGGTAGCTATGCCGGCGAAAACCGAGCCAAATCCTATTGACAGCGCCATTTTGTTAAATGAATCCGCGACGGCAACCGTGGCAAGCCCTACCGCGAATAAACGTATATAAGAAACAACGTCTGTAAAACAATTTACAAAACTCAGCAAAAAACTGCCCAGGCCGCCGGCTAATGCCTTAAATATATTTCTATGCGGGTTTGCAAACAGTATAACCATGCATGGGCCTATAATAAAAAACCATTTGGCAAAAACAGGAAAATTCTGCCCCAGGACCAGCGTCTTTGCAAGGAAAAAACTTCCCCACAATATCGCTATCCATCCCGCATCCGACAGCGCAGCCAAAGACGGCGCCTTTGTTATAGCGCGCCAGGCGTGGGCTATGCTCAGATGAAGCGCGCCTATAAAAAAACATATCGCCTGCACATTGCCGTCATTTCGCAAGGCAGGCAGCACCGGCTTAACAGCCGCAGGCAGCCATTCCTGGCCGAAAAACGTAGCAGATAAAATCCCCCAGACAATGGCGCTTGAACTTAAGATGTAAAACAACGCGAATAACGGCCTTGTTTGCGGTGCGTCTTTAAATTTTGCGGCAGCAAACATTGTCAGGCATAAAAATATAAACCCGTAACCGGCGTCGCCTATTAAAATACCGAAAAATACCGAAAGAAACACAAGAAACCAGAGGCTTATATCAAATTCTTTATACCCGGGCACAATCTCAAGCACTTTAAACACAGGGCTGATAATAGATACCCATTCCGGGTTGCGTATTAATGTCGGCACATCATCGCTGGCAGAAGGGTCATTTATAATTATGCCCCATTTTTCTTTTTTTGCTTCGTTAAAAAGCATATCTGCGCGATCCTGCGGCACATACCCGCTTAGATAAACCAAATCTTGCGCCTGGCCCATACCTCCCAGCGCCTGGTGAAACTCCAGCTGTTTATAAAGTTCTTTTCTGGCCTCTGACAGGCGCCTTACGCAGCAGGCGCGCTTTTGAAGCTCATCTATAATGGATTTTATAACAACCTTATCCTCGATGAGCTTTTGCCGCATAATCTTAAGGCCTGTCCTGGGAAGCTTGAGCTGCTGGAAACCAACATCAATTTCACTTGTTGATATAACGGCTGTATTAATCACCCCCTGAGAGCGGGATATTTTTTTTATTATTATGCCTTGCGGGAGATTTTTAATCTCATTTGCAGGGATCCGGTAAAGGCGGATAAAAATATTTTCATGCGCCAGGCGGCTGATGGCGTCAGGATTAAAATCACCCCACTCCTGCCATATGCCTATTTCTTTCGAAATCCTCCTTGAATACTCCTGTAGCTGCTCCAGGCGCTTGTATAAATCTATTACATGCCTTGCTGTTTTGCGCCAATCGTAAACATCTTCTTTTAAAGCAGGCGCGAAATGTTTTTTATCTTTAAAACCAGATAGCGTAGCCTCGGCCTGTTCCATAAGATTTATATCATCTTTTACGCGCGCCACGTCTGCGCCGTCAGGCACGGTTACATGCTCCACATGCACTACGCCCAAAGCCCGCAATGCTGCCACAGAACTTGCAGCATCTTTGGCTTGCGCCACTATTGTCGCCTTCTTCATCGGAACTATCATACTAAAACCATTTCCTGGATTTTGCGCTTTGCCATTTTACAACGGCCCACAGCATTTGTCATCTGATCGCCTATATATATCTTTATGCGCCTGATTGCCTCTTCTGCCTGGGGGATTTTTACTTTTTCAAACAGATTAACCCGCTGCGTTGTTACGCGCAGGTGGCGCCTTAATATTTCTATGCCGGTTTTTATGCTTGTAAACTCTTCCTGCAATGAAATCAGCTGCCTTAACGCCTCAATGCCGGCGTCAACCCACAAAGGTGTTTTAAATAAATCATATTCAGCGTTTTTAAACCTCACTTGTTGAAAAACCGGAATATCAGCGCCGGCGATATTTTTTGACCCGATAGCTATCTCTTCCGATAACAGCTGTTTCTTTATATCAGTTAGGCCATCAGGCCTGGCAAGGCCGATCCATTTTTCTATGGCGGCCTTTTTTGTTTCGACATAATGCTCTTTTTCTTCCAGAAGCACCAGTTGCTTTAAAATCTCCATCTGCAGCTGCTGTTTTTTAAGCTGCAGCGTCGGCAAATAACGCCTGTACGCCCCGAGCGCGTCGCGCTGTTTTTTTAACTCGCCTTTTGTAAACTTTATCTTAGGCATTTTGAAATTTCCAGTGCTTCTCTATCATCGACTTTTTTATGCCGGTCTCTTCAGGCTCAAAACAATCGCTTAAAATCCGCCAGCCCAAATCAAGCGCGGATTCAAGCGGAATATTTACCTCTAAAGACATCATCTCTTTTTCAAAACGCCTGCCGTATTTCAAAAGTTTCTGATCCCACGCGCTCATCTGAAAACCCATAGCCTGTTTTTCAATGGCCTCGCGGTAGCTGGCAAAAAGCTGTATCATTGTATCCATTATAGCCCTGTGATCGTCGCACGTTTTACCGTTTACCTGCTGCTTTAAACGGCTTAAAGAACCAAACGGCTCGATAACGCCGCCCTTAAGATAAAACTGGCCCTCTGTTATGTAACCGGTATTATCAGGCACAGGATGAGTAACATCATCGC
>PEUD01000104.1:0-9002 GCA_002780805.1 Candidatus Omnitrophica bacterium CG02_land_8_20_14_3_00__42_8
TCCCTCCTGGCCTGCCATTCTGCTACGCCCTAGGGTATAGTAGTTAGGAGCTATATGACGGGCTTCGCAGAATAAATTCTATATTTAAGGATTAGGTGAGATATTTAGTCTATATTCTTAGGAGCAAAAAGGATTCAAAAAGACATTATATTGGCATTGCTCAAGATTTAAAAAAAAGATTAAACGAACATAATGATAGCAAAAGCGAATATACTAAAAAATTTGCTCCTTGGGAAATAGAAACGTTTATTACATTTAAAGATAAACTTTTAGCTAAGAAATTCGAAAGATATCTTAAATCAGGCTCCGGGTATGCATTTTTGAATAGGCATTTTATATGATTAAAGAGCTTCGCAGTTCTGCTTCGCGCTAGAGTAAAGTAGTTGGCTCTCTATGACGCGCTACGCAGAATTTATTCTGCGAAGCTCGTCATAGAGAGCTTAAGCGTATACCCTAGAGCGAAGCAGAATGAAAATATTCGAAAAAACAGCAAATTTTATAACAGAAGTAAAAGTAGAGATGCAGAAAGTATCATGGTCAACAAAGGAAGAGCTTATAGGCTCCACAACAGTTGTTATAGTATCGACGCTTCTATTAGCCATGTTTATAGGAATGGTAGACATAGTATTGTCAAGATGCATCGGTCTTATATTAAGGTAAGTGAGGGCATGACTTACGGAAACTGAAAGTTTCCGTAAGTCATAAGCCCGAACTTATCCCGCACCAATTTGCTATAACAATTACATTTTTATAACGGAATAATTAAATGCTAAAAAATAAAAACAGATTATTTTGCTTTAATATATTGGCGTTATTATTTAAGCAAATTGGTGCGGGATCAATTCGCACAAACAAAGAAACAAAACAAAGAAGAGGTGGTTATGAAAATCTTCGATTTTCATAACCACAGTGCTCATTGATATGACTCATAATTGGTATGTAATGCATACGTTAACGGGACAGGAAGATAATGTAAAGGCCAGCATAGAGTCCAAGATACAGGAAGGCGTATTAAAAGATAGTGTTTTTCAGGTCCTCATACCTACGGAGCAGGTTTCGGAAGTAAAAGACGGTAAAAAGAAAATATCCTTAAGGAAATTTTTCCCAGGCTATGTAATAGTTGAGATGGATCTTAATGATGATGTCTGGTATCTCATGAGGAACATCCCCGGCGTTACAGGTTTTATAGGCTCAAAGTCAAAACCTGTCCCTCTTTTAGAAAGCGAAGTAAACCACATAATCAAGCAGACAGAAGAAAGAAAAGAAAAGCCAACGCCTAAGGTGGTTTTTGAAAAAGGCGATAATATAAAAATAATAGAAGGCCCTTTTATAAATTTTAACGGAACGGTTGAAGAGATTAACCCGAATAAAGGCAAAATCAGGGTAATGGTTTCTATATTTGGCCGCGCCACTCCAGTAGAACTGGAATATTGGCAAGCAGAACGACTGTAGGGGCCGATTATGAATCGGCCCGTTATTTCGGGCGGAATAAATTCCGCCCCTACAAAGGATTGAATCATGGCTAAGAAGATTAAATCAATGATCAAATTGTACGTAACAGGTGGCCAGGCAAATCCTGCGCCTCCGGTCGGGCCTGCTTTAGGCCAGCACGGCGTGAATATAATGGAATTTTGCAAGTCTTTCAATGAAAAGACAAAAGATAGGCCGGGTTTGATATTGCCTGTTGTTATAACCGTATACGAAGACAAGTCATTTTCCTTTATAATCAAAAGCCCGCCATGCTCAGTGCTTTTGAAGCGCGCTTGCGGAATAGCAAAGGCGTCCGGACAGCCTAACAAGGAAAAGATGGGAAAGGTCACAAAGGCTCAGGTAAAAGAAATTGCTCAGGCAAAGATGAAAGACTTAAATACGGTAGAAATTGAAGCGGCAATGAAAATAGTGGAAGGAACCGCGGCCAGCATGGGCATAGACGTGGTGGAGTAGGGCACACTTTAGTGTGCCAAAATCAATGGCAAAGTTAACAAAAAGACAAAAAGAGATTCAAAAGACAGCCGATATTGAGAAAATTTATTCCGTAGAAGAGGCAGTTTCTATATTAAAAAATATACCTCATCCTAAATTTGACGAAACCGTGGAGCTGGCATTTAATCTTGGCACGGATCCGAAACAGTCTGATCAAATGGTGAGAGGGACTCTTATGCTTCCGAACGGCACAGGCAAAAAAGTCAGAGTCCTTGTGTTATGCAGGGGAGAAGCCGGCGACGCGGCCAAAGAAGCAGGCGCAGAATATGTTGGCGGGGACGATCTCATAGCAAAGATAAGTTCCGGCTGGATGGATTTTGATGTGGTAATAAGTTCGCCTGACATGATGAGAGATGTAGGCAAGCTCGGGAAAGTCCTTGGCCCCAGAGGCCTTATGCCTAATCCAAAAACAGGCACTGTCACCAATGATCTGGGCAGGGCGGTAAAAGAGGCAAAAACAGGCAAGGTGGAATTTAAACTTGATAAACAGGGCAATATAAATATAGGCATAGGCAAGGTTTCTTTTGAAGAAAAAGCTATCCGCGAAAATATAAGTACGGTTATAAACGCAATAAATAAATCAAGGCCTCAGACCGTAAAAGGCAAATTTATAAAAAATTTATCTGTTTCAACTACAATGGGCCCGGGCTTGAAGCTGGACCTTTCAAAATTAGGGACAACATAAATGGCAAAAGTAGCGTTGGAAACAAAAAAAATAATGGTCAAGGAAATAGCTTCCAGGATTAACAGCGCCGAAACGCTTATAGTCACGCGTTATAAAGGCTTGAGCGCCCAAGATATGAATGAGCTCCGCAAAGAGCTTAAAAGAGCAGCGGGAGAGTACCTGGTTGTAAAAGATTCAATGGTTAAAAAAGCTTTAAAGGACAGCGTTAGCAGCATGATAGCAGAGTTTATTCAGGGCGAAGTGGGCATTGCGGTGCACAAAAGCGACCTCAGCATCGTATCTAAGGCGCTTGTAAAATTTTCAAAGGAACACGAGCCTTTGAAGATATGCGGCGGATTCTCGGACGGAACAATTCTTTCCAATCAGGATATAATTGCTATTGCCGCTCTTCCTTACAGAGATGTGCTTCTGACAAGACTTGCAATTGTTCTGAATTCTCCGATTCGGGGACTGGCTGTTTCCCTGAGCGGTATTATATGCAAATTATTGTACGCGTTAAACGGAATAAAAGATAAAAAAGGGGGAGAAAATGTCGGATAACAAAAAAATCGAAGAGATGCTCGGCACCATTGAACAGATGAGTGTTTTAGAGCTGTCAAACCTGGTAAAGGCTGTAGAAGAGAAGTTTGGCGTCTCCAGCCAGGCCCCTGTTGCGGTTGCCGCGTCCGGCGCCGGCGCAGCTCAAGGCGTAGCAGCTCCGCAGGAAGAAAAGACTACTTTTACGGTAGTCCTTGTTTCATCAGGAAGCAGCAAGATCCAGGTAATCAAGGAAATAAGAACCATAACTAATCTTGGACTTAAAGAGGCAAAAGATCTTGTTGAAGCCGCTCCTAAGACAGTCAAAGAAGGTATTTCAAAGGAAGAGGCAGAAGACATAAAGAAGAAGCTTGAAGCTCAAGGCGCAAAGGTGGAATTGAAGTAAAAAGAAGTTTGCGTATGGAAGTTACGTAATGTTGCATAAGGTTACGTAAGGTTGCATGAAGTTGCAAAAGCAACTTTATGCAACATAATGCAACTTCAAGCAACTTTATGCAACCTACAAAGAGGAGATTATGCCAGGTCGTAAAAATTTCGCACGTCTTAAAGAAGTCGTTGACATCCCGTATCTATTGGAACTGCAGACAGATTCTTACAAGAGTTTTGTGCAGATGGATACTCCCAAGACCAAAAGGAAACCAGAGGGCCTGCAGGGGGTATTCGAAGAAGTGTTTCCCATAGAAAGCAACGACGGAAATTATAAGCTGGAATTTGTGTCTTATTCCATAGGCAAGCCGAAATACGACAAATTAGAATGCCAGAAAAGAGCGGTTAGCTACGCGTCTCCTCTAAAGATAAAGGTAAGGCTTAAATCCAGGAAGGATACTAAAGAGCAGGAGGCTTATCTCGGCGATTTGCCCTTAATGACAGAGACAGGCACTTTTATCATAAATGGAGATGAAAGAGTTGTGATCAGCCAGCTGCACAGGTCTCCGGGCGTATCTTTTGAGGAGACAGTGCATACGTCCGGCAAGAGGCTGTATTCCGGCAGGATCATACCTTCCAGGGGCTCGTGGTTAGAATTTGAATTTGACGCAAACGACGTCCTTTATGTATTCATAGACAGGCGCAAAAAAGTTTTAGCCACCATTTTGCTCAGGGCGCTGGGTTATGAGACAAACGAAGAGATAATGAAGCTTTTTACCGGGGTGGAAAGGGCCAGGCCTTTAAGAAAATCGTCTCTCCTGAAATACGCCGGCAGGGTGGTAGTCCGGGATATAAAACATCCCGAGACCGGAGAAATACTCCTGGCAGGCAACGGCAAATTAGACGAAGCTATTATAGAAAAACTCTGGGATAGCGGGGTGCGTTATTTGGAAGTATTCAGGGATACTGTGCAGGAAATTACCAATACCCTTGAAAGGGATCATACCAAGACAAGAGAAGAAGCGCTTCTTGACATTTATAAAAAACTCAGGCCCGGCGATCCTCTGACCTTTGAAAGCGCCAAAAATTTCCTGGATAAATTATTTTTTGATAAACGCAGGTATGACCTGGATAAGGTCGGCCGTTATATATTAAATAGAAAATTGAACATGAATGTTCCTTTGGATAAAAAAATCCTGGACAAAGAAACAATAGTAAACGTAGTCAGATATTTATTGGATCTAAAGAACGGCGAAGGCGCGGTAGATGATATAGACCATCTCGGAAATCGCAGGGTCAGGACCATAGGGGAGCTTATTGCAGAACAATTTAGAATAGGCCTTACCAGAATGGAGCGTTTTTGCAAAGACAGAATGGCTATATACGACATTGATACAATGATGCCGTATCATCTTATAAATTCCAAGGTTGTTTCCAGTGTTATAAAGGATTTCTTCGGGAGAAGCCAGCTTTCGCAATTCATGGACCAGACGAACCCCCTGGCTGAAATGACTCACAAGAGACGATTGAGCGCTTTAGGGCCCGGAGGACTGTCAAGGGAAAGAGCCGGTTTTGAAGTAAGAGACGTGCATCATTCGCATTACGGAAGGATATGCCCTATTGAGACCCCCGAAGGCCCGAACATAGGCCTCATATCTTCTTTAAGCACTTACGCGAGAATAAATAAATTAGGTTTTATAGAGACGCCTTACAGAAAAGTTGAAAACGGAAGAGTTACCAACAGGATTGAATACTTAACAGCCGATATTGAAGATAAATACATAGTAGCGCAGGCAAACGCAAAAGTAGATAAAGACGGGAAATATATGGACGAAAGAGTTTCCTGCAGGTATAAGGGAGATTTTCCTCTTGTTCAGCCGAATAAAATAGATTATATGGATGTGTCTCCTAAACAACTTGTAAGCATAGCGGCGGGTTTGATACCTTTCTTAGAACATGATGACGCTAACAGAGCCCTCATGGGTTCGAACATGCAGCGCCAGGCAGTGCCTTTATTATTTACGGAAAGCCCTCTTGTGGGCACTGGGCTGGAGAAGAAAGTCGCGATGGATTCCGGCGCGGTAGTGGTGGCAAAGTCTGACGGGAAGATCACGGCTGTCCAATCCGACGAAATAGTCGTAAATAACAGTATTGTTTATAAATTAAGGAAATTCTCAAGAAGTAATGCCAGTACATGCATAAATCAGAGGCCTGTTGTTAATATCGGCGATAAAATAAAGGCCGGCAGCGTGATAGCGGACGGACCCGCTACAGACAAAGGAGAGTTGGCGCTGGGGAAAAATGTCTTTGTTGCCTTTATGCCGTGGCGCGGTTATAATTTTGAAGACGCCATACTTGTGAGCGAAAAACTTTTGAAAGGCGATATGTACACGTCCATACACATAGAAGAGTTTGAAATAGAGGCAAGAGAGACCAGGCTTGGAAATGAAGAAATTACGCGCGATATACCAAATGTCAGCGAAGAAGCGCTTAAGAATTTAGGAGAGGACGGTATAGTGAGAGTGGGCGCGGAGATTGGGCCGGGAGATATTCTTGTCGGAAAAGTTGCTCCCAAGAGCGAAACAGAGCTTTCCCCTGAGGAAAAATTATTGAGGGCTATTTTCGGAGAAAAAGCCGGAGATGTCAGAAACGCTTCTCTTACTGTGCCTTCGGGCGTAGAAGGTATTGTTGTGGATACTAAGGTGTTTTCAAAAAAAGGCCAGAAATCAAAAACAAAGGAAGAGATTAATGCTGAAAATAAAGAGATAGCGAGAATCAGAGAGGAATACGAAAAAAGAATCGATAATGTAAAAAGAGAAAGGGAATGCAGGCTGTTTAAGCTTCTTTCAGGAGTAAAACTTTCCGCGCCTTTATTATCCGATGAATCAGAGTCTGCCATGATAGCGGAAGACAGGCCGATAAGAAAGAAAGATCTTTCCAAATTTGAGAAATGCGACATGTCCAGCGTAAAGATAGAATCTGATGCTGAGCTGGAAATTGAAGTCAAGCGCACCTTAATGGTTTACAATGACCAGCTGGATGAAATTCTTTACGAAGAAGAGCATGAGATTAATAAGCTTAAAAGAGGAGATGAGCTGCCGGCAGGCGTTTTAAAAAGAGTGGTCGTGTATATGGCCAGCAAGAAAAAACTTTCCATAGGCGACAAGATGGCGGGAAGACACGGGAACAAAGGTGTTATCGCAAAGATTCTTCCCGAAGAAGACATGCCTTTCACCGAAGACGGGACTCCCATAGAAATAGTTCTGAATCCTCTCGGAGTGCCTTCAAGAATGAATGTGGGCCAGATACTGGAGACTCATCTCGGATGGGCCGCGAAAGTAATGGGTTACAAGGTGGACACGCCTATTTTTGATGGAGCAAAAGAAGAAGAAATAAAACAGAGTCTTAGCGATGCGAAGCTTCCTCAGGGGGGCAAGGTAAGATTATTTGACGGATTAACAGGCGAACCCTTTGATCAGAAAGTAACAGTCGGCTACATATACATGATGAAGCTATCGCATCTCGTAGACGATAAGATGCACGCCCGCTGCATAGGGCCTTATTCGCTGGTCACGCAGCAGCCGCTGGGGGGGAAAGCTCAATTCGGAGGCCAAAGGTTCGGAGAAATGGAGGTTTGGGCTCTGGAAGCCTATGGCGCGGCTTATACGCTGCAGGAACTTTTGACCGTAAAAAGCGACGACGTGACAGGCAGGACCATGGTGTATGAATCAATAGTCAAAGGCGAGAACGCCATGCATCCAGGCACTCCGGAATCGTTTAATGTTCTGGTAAAAGAGCTTCAGAGCCTAGGGCTTGAGATAAAGACAGAGTATAAAGACGGAAAAGGCGCTGAGGTTAACGCGTTATCGGTCCAGGAATTAAAAGAGAAGCGCAAAAAGGCAAAGAAAGAAAAACGGGAACACAAAGCCAAGAAATAATAAAGGCAAAGGCCGAGACATCCCTGCAGGGGAACCTTAAGGTTCCCCTGCAGGGATGTCTGTGAAGGCCTTTGCGACAAAATCGTAGGGCACACTTTAGTGTGCCAAATGGAGACACATGTTAAACAACCCAGTAAATTCTTTCGATTTTATATCCATAAAAATAGCTTCTCCGGATACTATAAGATCCTGGTCTAAGGGCGAGGTAAAAAAGCCCGAGACCATAAATTACAGAACTTTAAGGCCTGAAAAAGACGGTCTTTTCTGTGAAAAAATATTCGGGCCTACCCGAGACTGGGAATGTAGCTGCGGAAAATACAAAAGGATAAAATATAAAGGTATTGTATGCGATCGCTGCGGAGTGGAAGTTACCCTTTCCAAGGTAAGGCGCGAGAGGATAGGCCATATTGAACTGGCGGCTCCATGTTCGCATGTGTGGTTCTTCAAGGCAATGCCAAGCAGGATAGCGCTTATTCTTAACATGGGCCTGAGAGAACTCGAAAAGGTATTGTATTACGAAGAATATGTAGTAATAGATCCAGGGGATACGCCTTTAAAGAAAAAAGAGCTTTTAACGGAAGAAAAATACAGAAAGACCGTAGAAGAATGCGGCGGCGCTAAATTTAAAGCCCTGATAGGCGCAGAAGCCATAAAAGAGCTTCTGAAAGAAATAGACCTTGCCCAGACAGCAGTTGAGCTCAAGGCAGAACTTCGCGAGCAGAAAGCAGAGCAGGCCAAGAGAAGGATATTGAAGAGGTTGAGGGTAATAGAATCGTTCATGAAATCAACTAACAAGCCGGAGTGGATGATTATGGACGTGATACCGGTTATCCCGCCTGATTTAAGGCCTCTAATACCTCTGGAAGGCGGAAGGTTTGCGACAAGCGATCTAAACGATTTATACCGCCGGGTTATAAACAGGAACAATCGTTTAAAAAAGCTCCTGGAATTAAAAGCGCCGGATATCATCGTAAGGAATGAAAAGAGGATGCTTCAGGAGGCAGTTGACGCGCTTTTTGACAATGGCCGTCACGGTAGAGCCGTGCTTGGCCCCGCTAATAGGCCTCTTAAATCATTAAGCGATATGTTAAAAGGGAAGCAAGGCAGGTTCAGGCAGAATCTTCTTGGAAAACGAGTTGATTATTCCGGAAGAAGCGTGATAGTAGTGGGCCCGGAACTTAAGATATGGGAATGTGGGCTTCCGAAAAAAATGGCGCTTGAATTATTCGAACCGTTTATTATCAAGAAATTAAAAGAAAAAGGATTTGTGCATACCATAAAGAGCGCCAAGAGGATGGTTGAAAAAGCAAGGCTGGAGGTGTGGGACATACTGGACGAGGTAATAAAAGACCACCCTGTGCTTTTGAACAGAGCGCCTACGCTGCATCGCCTTGGTATACAGGCTTTTCAGCCGATTCTCATAGAAGGAAAAGCCATAAGGATACACCCGCTAGTCTGCACCGCGTTTAATGCTGATTTTGACGGAGACCAGA
>PEUD01000104.1:9016-18119 GCA_002780805.1 Candidatus Omnitrophica bacterium CG02_land_8_20_14_3_00__42_8
CCTTTGTCAATAGAAGCCCAGATGGAATGCAGGCTCATAATGTTAGCTTCCAATAATATATTTTCTCCGTCCGACGGAAGGCCTATAGTAACGCCTACGCAGGACATAGTGCTGGGGGTTTATTATTTGACGCTGGAAAAATCAGGATTAAAAGGAGAGGGAAAGGTTTTCGCGGATAAAGACGAGGCAGAATTGGCTTTTTATGACAGAGAGATAGAGCTGCATTCTAAAATCAAAGTAAGAATAAATAATGAACAGGTGAATACTACCGCAGGCAGGATAATTTTTAACAATATACTGCCTGATGGCATGCCTTTTGTGAATGATGCCTTAGAGAAGACAACGCTTAGCAAAGTAGTCGCTAACTGTTATAAATTATTCGGGCATGACGCAACGGTAAAAGTACTGGATGATATAAAGAGGTTAGGTTTTGAGCATTCCACTCTGGCGGGAATTTCTATAGCTATTGACGATCTCGCGATACCTGAAGACAAAAAAAAGGTTATAGCCAACTCAAATAAAGAAGTCAATGTCGTAGAAGACCAGTACAAAAAAGGTATTATTACGGAGCGCGAGAGATATAATAAAATAGTTGATATATGGACCCATGCGACCGATAAGGTTTCTGACCTTATATTCGAGAATTTAAATACGTTCAACCCCATATTCATGATGGCTAATTCAGGCGCAAGGGGTTCAAAACAACAGATAAGACAGCTCGCCGGGATGCGAGGACTCATGGCAAAGCCTTCGGGCGAAATCATAGAGACCCCTATCACTGCGAATTTCAGGGAAGGGCTTACGGTTCTGGAATATTTCATTTCAACTCATGGCGCAAGAAAAGGCCTGGCGGATACTGCGCTTAAGACAGCTGATTCTGGATATCTAACGAGAAGGCTTGTTGATGTCGCCCAGGACGTTATTATTACGGAAGAAGACTGCGGGACATTGAATGGCATATTGATAGAGGCGATCGTAGAGGCGGATGAAGAAGTCGTGTCTTTAAGAGACAGGATAATAGGCCGCGTCGCGGTTGATAATATAGTTGACATTATCACTGATGAGATTATTGTTGAAGCAGGCAGTGAAATAACAGAAGATATGGCGGACAGGATTCAGTCCGCCGGCATAGAAAAGATAAGGATAAGGAGCGTTCTTACCTGCGAAGAAAAATACGGCGTGTGCGCGAAGTGTTATGGCAGGGACCTTGCTACAGGCAAGATAGTGGATATGGGAACAGCCGTAGGTATTATTGCGGCTCAGTCAATAGGAGAACCCGGCACCCAGCTGACAATGAGAACGTTCCACATAGGAGGCACTGCATCAAGGATTATTGAGCAGTCATTTTTGAAATCGAAATCCAAAGGTATCGTAAAATATCACGGCTTGAAGACGGTAAAGCAGAAAGAAGGAGACGTGATTGTGCTCAACAGGAACGGCCAGATAAGCATAAACAACGAAAACGGCAGGGAACTTGATAAATACATGGTCCCTTCGGGTTCTATTCTGTTCGCCGAAGACGGCCAGAAAATAGATAAGAATGTAATGTTTGTAAAATGGGACCCTTACATGTCTCCTATATTAACGGAAGTGACCGGCAAGGTAAGATATGAAGATATAATAGAAGAAGTGACCATGGTTGAAGAGATAGATGAAGCAACAGGCATGGCAGAGAGAGTTATCATAGAACAAAAAGGAGAATATCATCCTCAGATAATAATAGAGAATGCCGAGAAAGAAGTTTTAGCGATTTACCCTATACCTGCGGGAGCGCATGTGGTTCCCCAAAATGGAGTTTTTATAAACGCCGGAAACTTGATAGCAAAGACGCCAAGGCAGGTTTCTAAGACCAAGGATATTACCGGAGGATTGCCCAGGGTCGCGGAGCTTTTTGAAGCCCGCAGGCCGAAAGACCCGGCCATGATAAGCGAAATAGACGGCATTGTAGAATTCGCCACATCTAAGAAAGGCCAAAGAAGAATTATTGTAAAATCCGCTTCCGGCATGAAACGCGAATATATAATACCGCACGGAAAACACTTGAATGTTTATAAAGGCGACAGGGTTAAGACTGGCGACCAGCTGGTAGATGGGCCTATAAATCCTCAGGATATTCTGAAGGTGAGCGGAGAAAAGAGGCTCCAGGAATACCTTGTAGATGAGGTTCAGGAAGTTTACAGGCTGCAGGGCGTAAGGATAAACGATAAGCATATAGAAATAATAATTAAACAGATGTTGAAAAAAATCAAGATAGAAGACTCCGGAGATACGGATTTTCTTTCAGGTATGCAAATCGATAAGCATATATTTCAGGAAGAAAACGAAAGAGTTGTGAAACAAAAGGGCAAGCCTGCCAGCGCGACTCCGATACTCCTGGGCATCACAAAGGCATCTTTGAGCACGGAGAGTTTTATATCTGCGGCGAGTTTTCAGGAAACAACGCGTATTTTGGCGGACGCGGCCGCGAGCGGCAAGATAGATGAACTCAGGGGCCTGAAAGAGAATGTTATAATGGGCCACCTGATTCCGGCCGGGACCGGATTCAAAGATCATACCAATATAGAAATGGTAAAAGAAGCCCAGGAAGAAAAAGAAAAGAATAATCGATAATCGCGGAACTACGCGGAAGCCCGCCACTGTTGCTTTGGCGGGACGCGGAAAAACGCGGAAATCAAACGTAAATTTCAGCGTAATTCCGCGTTAAGTTCTGCGTTATTCTGCGATTAACAAAGAGAGCAAGGAGATAGTTAATGCCTACTATAAGCCAGTTAATAAGGTTTGGCAGGACAGAGAAAAAGAAGAAGACAAGGTCACCTGCGCTAAAAGGCTGTCCGCAGAAAAGAGGGGTATGTTTACAGGTAAAGACGCAGACCCCTAAAAAACCTAACTCCGCATTAAGAAAAGTCGCAAGAGTAAGGTTGACAAACGGAATAGAAGTTACCTCCTATATACCGGGAGAAGGCCACAATCTGCAGGAACATTCAATTGTCCTTGTAAGGGGGGGCAGGATAAAAGACCTTCCAGGAGTCAGATATCATATTGTTAGAGGCACTCTTGACACTGTGGGTGTTCAAAATAGAAAGAGGAGTCGTTCCAAATACGGCGCAAAGCGCCCGAAATAGGAGATTAAATGAGACGCAGACGAGCAGAAAGAAGAGACATATTGCCTGATCCTAAATATAGCAATAAGCTTGTTACAAAGTTTGTTAACATGATTATGGAGAAAGGAAAAAAGTCTATCGCAGAGCGTATTGTATATAGCGCCATGGATATAGTTTCCGAAAAAACAGGTAATAAAAATGCCGTAGAGGCTTTGCAAAAGGCGTTTGACAATACCAGGCCTCTTTTGGAAGTAAAACCAAGAAGGGTCGGAGGCGCCACTTATCAGATACCTATAGAAGTTAAAAACGACAGGGGCACATCAATTGCCATGCGCTGGATACGGGATTTTGCCCGTCAGAAAAAGGGCAGGCCTATGTATGAAAAACTTGCGGAAGAAATAATAGAAGCGTACAAAGGCCAGGGTTCTGCCATGAAGAAGCGGGAAGACATGCATAAGATGGCAGAAGCTAACAAGGCGTTTGCGCATTATAGATGGTAATATCGCGGAACCACGCGGAAGCTTACGTATAGCTTCCGCGTTTTTCCGCGATGGCATGCAATATAAAAAAATGGAAATGACAAGGTATGGCAGAAGCAGCGCAACAGTCAATAAATAAAAAGCACATGATAAGAGAAGTTCCTTTAGAAAAACTTAGGAATATCGGAATTATAGCTCACATAGACGCCGGTAAAACAACTACCACGGAGAGGATACTTTTCTATACAGGCCGCGTGTATAAAATAGGCAGTGTGGACGAGGGTACCGCTGTAATGGATTGGATGGAGCAGGAGCAGGAAAGAGGTATTACTATTACGGCGGCAGCTACTACCTGCGACTGGAAAGACTGCAGAATAAACATTATAGATACGCCCGGCCATGTGGATTTTACGGCAGAGGTCGAGAGGTCTTTGAAGGTTCTGGACGGAGCGGTTATTGTGTTCTGCGGAGTAGGCGGGGTACAGCCCCAGTCTGAAACAGTGTGGCGCCAGGCAGATAACTATAAAGTTCCGCGGATAGCTTTTATAAATAAGATGGATCGCACAGGCGCTGATTTTCTGAAAGTTTTTCGCGACATCACCGATAAATTAGGGGCAAACGCATTTCCTTTACAGCTTCCCATAGGGCGCGAGGAAGATTTCAGAGGCGTGATTGATTTGATAAACATGAAAGCCTATATATTTGAAGAAGAAAATAAGCTGGATAATTTTAGACAAGAGGCGATACCGGAAAACATGCTGCAGGAAGCTAAGAAATTCAGGCATGGCTTGATTGAGAAACTTGCTGAACATGACGAAGTATTGATGAATAAGTATGTCCATGATAAAGAGATATCCATAGGCCAGATAAAAACCGCATTAAGAAAAGCGGTTATAAAAGACATGTTTGTGCCTGTATTGTGCGGGGCATCTTTTAAGAATAAAGGCGTTCAGATGCTTTTAGACGCAGTGTGCGATTGTCTCCCTTCTCCCTTAGATCTTCTGCCTGTAAAAGGCGTGGATCCCTATTCGGGCGAAGAGGTATCCAGGAAGACGGATGACGACGAACCTTTCTGCGGGCTGTGTTTTAAAATAGTAACAGACCCTTATATAGGAAGATTGACATACGTGCGCATCTATTCAGGAACAATCAAGCCAAGTTCTTATGTGTATAATTCCAGCAAGGATACAAAAGAAAGGCTTGCCAAGATAGTGCGTATGCACGCTAATAAGCAGAAGATAGTAGAGGAAGCAGGCGCAGGCGACATTGTAGGTATCGTAGGCCTTAAAAATACAAAAACAGGAGATACTCTTTGCGTAAAAGATTATCCTATAATCCTTGAAAAGATACATTTCCCGGAGCCTGTTGTTTCAATGGCAATAGAGCCTGCTACTAAAATGGACCAGGATAAGCTTGGCATGGCTTTGAATAAACTGCAGGAAGAAGACCCTACTTTCAAGGTTAAATATAATGCAGAAACAGGGCAGACAATTATATCGGGGATGGGAGAATTGCACCTGGAGATTATCATGGACAGGTTATTAAGAGAATTCAAAGTGACCGCGAAAACAGGCGCTCCACAGGTCGCTTATAAAGAAATGCCCAGCGAAGAAATCCGATCGGTCGGTAAATTCATACAGCAGACAGGCGGCCACGGACAATATGGGCACGTGGTTATTATTATAAAGCCGGGCGAACAGGATTCAGGGATAGAATTCAAAAATAAGATAGTCGGCGGCGCAATACCTAAAGAGTATATTTCCGCGGTAGAGGACGGCATAGATATGGCTTCAAAGACAGGCGTCCTGGGGGGTTATCCCGTGATAGACACTATTGTTACTCTCATTGACGGATCTTATCATGAAGTTGATTCCAGTGAGCTGGCTTTCAAGATGGCCGCTTCAATAGCCATGGGCGACGGATTAAGAAAAGCTAAATGCAAATTAATGGAGCCGATAATGAACCTTGAAGCAATATTTCCGGAAAATTATACCGGAGACGTTATAGGGGACTTAAATTCCAGGAGGTGCAGGATACGGGAAATTACACAAAAGGGCAAGACAAAGATTGTGAAAGGCGGCGTCCCTCTCGCAGAGATGTTTGGTTACGCAACCAGCATAAGAAGCTTGACACAAGGCAGGGCTTCGTATACAATGGAACCTTCTCATTATTCAGAAGTTCCTGGAAATATAGCAGAAAAGATAATAGGGAAATAACCGCGGAACCATGCGGAAGCCCGCCACTGTTTCTTTGGCGGGACGCGGAAAAACGCTGAAATTATACGTGAGTTTCCACGTAGTTCCGCGATAAACAAAGAGAGCAGGAGGATAGTATGGCAAAGGAAAAATTTGAACGTAAAAAACCGCACATAAATATCGGTACCATAGGCCACGTAGATCACGGCAAAACTACACTCACGAGCGCTATCACCAAGGTTCTTTCCAGCCGCGGCTTAGCCCATGCAATGAACTACGATGAGATAGATAACGCCCCTGAAGAGAAGGAACGCGGCGTTACCATCAACGTTCATCACGCGGAATACGAAACCGAGGCCCGCCATTACGCTCACGTTGACTGCCCAGGCCACGCCGATTACATAAAGAATATGATCACGGGGAGCGCCCAGATGGACGGAGCAATACTTGTAGTCTCCGCTGTTGACGGCCCGATGCCTCAGACAAGAGAACACATCCTCCTGGCCCGTCAGGTAGGCGTTCCCTCGATAGTCGTATGCCTGAATAAAGTTGACGCGGTAGACGACCCTGAATTATTAGACCTCGTAGAGCTCGAAGTCAGAGACCTTCTTAAAAAATACGAATTCCCTGGAGACAAGGTCCCAATAATAAGGGCATCAGCCCTCAACGCCATGAACTGCGGCTGCGGTAAAGCCGAATGCAAAAATTGCGGCCCTATCCTAGAACTCATGAAACAGGTCGATTCCTACATACCCATGCCAAAAAGGGACATTGAAAAGCCCTTCTTAATGGCCGTAGAAGACATATTCAGCATCACAGGCCGCGGCACAGTCGCAACCGGCAGGGTGGAAAGAGGCATTATAAAGATAGGGGAAGATGTTGACATCGTTGGTTTGACGGAAAAGCCCAAGAAGACAGTAGTTACAGGCATCGAGATGTTCAGGAAACTTCTTGATGAAGGCCGGGCAGGAGACAACATAGGAGTCCTCTTGAGAGGCATTGAAAAAGCTGACATCAAGCGCGGACAGGTACTCGCGAAGCCGGGCTCAATCACCCCCCACACGAAATTCAAAGCAAAAGTATATATATTAACCAAAGAAGAAGGCGGCAGGCACACCCCGTTCTTCAACGGTTACAGGCCCCAGTTTTATTTCAGGACCACTGACGTAACAGGAGTCGCGAAACTCCCTCAGGGCGTTGAAATGGTTATGCCGGGGGACAACGTTGACATAGAAGGAGAACTTATAATCCCTATTGCCATGGAAAAAGAACTCCGCTTCGCGATAAGAGAAGGCGGACATACCGTAGGCGCAGGGGTTGTGTCGGAGATAATAGCGTAAAATCGTCGTTCGTCGCTCGTTGTTCGTGATTCGTAACGAACAACTACGAACCACGAGTCACGAACGACGAACAATGCGACAAAGGAAACGCAATGGCTGAACAACGTATACGAATAAGGCTGCAGGGATACGACCATAAGCTCATAGATCAGTCTGCTCTGGAAATAGTAGATACTGCGAAACGGACAGGCGCAATGGTGTCAGGCCCAATCCCGCTGCCTACAAAAAGAGAGATAATCACGGTATTAAGGTCTCCTCATGTAGATAAAAAATCCAGAGAACAGTTTCAGATGAAAACGCACAAAAGGCTCATAGATATCATAAGTCCTACCGCGAAAACAATAGACGCATTGAGAAAATTGGATTTACCGGCAGGCGTGGACGTAGAAATAAAATAAATAATCGCGGAACCACGCGGAAGCCCGCCACTGTTGCTTTGGCGGGACGCGGAAAAACGCGGAAATCAAACGTAAATTTCAACGTAATTCCGCGTTAAGTTCTGCGTAATTCAGCGATTAACAAAGGTAGCAATGAAAATTGGATTATTAGGTAAAAAAATAGGAATGACTCAGGTTTTCAGCGAAAAGGGGATGGTTATACCCGTTACTGTTATTGAAGCCGGGCCGTGCACAGTGCTGGATGTTTCCGAGAAAAAGGTAATGCTTGGTTTCGGAGAGAAAAAAGAAAAGCATACCCCTATGCCCCAATTAGGATTTTATAAGAAGATAAACCAAAGGCCTAGTGTATTTGTAAAAGAAATATCTTTCGATGCAAGGGACAAGGTAAACGTGGGGCAGCAGATAACCGTAGATATATTTAAAGAAAAAGATTTTGTAGATGTATCAGGGGCTTCCATAGGAAGAGGATTTCAGGGTGTTGTGAAGCGCCATCATTTCAAAGGAGGCCCAGGAGGCCACGGATCAATGTTTCACCGCGTGCCTGGAGGTATAGGGTCTCAGGCAGGTGGAAGAGGATGCCGCAAGGGCCTTCATAAAGGGAAGAGATTTCCTGGCCATATGGGCAACGAAAGAAAAACCATACAGAGCCTTGAGATAATAAAGGTATTGAAAGAAAAGAACATATTATTAATAAAAGGGGCAGTGCCTGGTTGCCGCAACGGATACCTTGAAATAAAGAGCGCAAAGAAAAAATAATCACGGAACCACGCGGAAGCCCGCCACTGTTGCTTTGGCGGGACGCGGAAAAACGCGGAAATTATACGTGAGTTTCAGCGTAGTTCCGCGTGGAGTTTACCCCGAGCTTGTCGAGGGGTTCCGCGTAGTTCAGCGATAGCATGTGAGCAATCATGAGTAAGATAAAGAAAGAAAAAACTGATAACACTGAAGCGCCGGTAGTAGACGTTTATAATCTTTCAGGTAAAAAAGTCGATAAATTTAAGCTTAATCCTGATGTGTTTAATGCAAAAGTTAACAAGCCGCTTCTTCATGAAATAATACAGATGTACAGGGCTAACGAGAGGCAGGGCAATGCGGCTACAAAAACAAAAGGGCTTGTAAGGGGCGGAGGCAAAAAACCATGGAGACAGAAAGGCACAGGAAGGGCAAGGTCAGGCTCTATAAGATCGCCTTTGTGGAGACATGGCGGCACCATATTTGGGCCTCTCGCGAGGGATTTTGGATACGATATGCCTAAGAAGACAAAGAACATAGCCCTTATATCAAGCCTTAGCGCGAAATTAAAAGATGATGAAATATTTGTCCTTGAAAGAGATCCTGAATTAAAAAAGCCCCGGACGAGTGAAGTTGTAAAGATCCTCTCGTCTCTTAAGGTATATGGGGACAGGGTGTTGTTTTTATACGCGAACACCAATGAGAATTTTATAAAATCCTGCAGAAATATAAAAAATGTGGCGTTCAAACGTTCCGTTGACTTTAATACATATGATGTGCTGTCAAATTCAAAGATTTTGTTTTCAAGAGAAACTCACGACGCTATCGTAAAAAGGTTGAAATTATGAAAACATCATA
>PEUD01000084.1:0-1198 GCA_002780805.1 Candidatus Omnitrophica bacterium CG02_land_8_20_14_3_00__42_8
TTAGTTTAAATATGGCTTTGTCCAGCGCTTCCAGCATCTGGCCATGTTCGATATAACCCATGTCCCCGCCTTTTTCCGCATTCGGGCCCTGGGAATATTGCCTGGCGAGAACGTCGAAATTACCGCCTTCTTTAAGCTTGCTATACACGCCTTCTATCTCTACCTTTGCCAGTTCAAAACTAACCTCATCTTTTGCTTTTATCAATATATTTTTTACTCTGTATTTATCTCCCTCTTTAAACTGGTCTTTGTGTTTTTCGTAATAATCGCTTATTTCCGAAGGCAGGACTGAGATCTTTGACTTAACCTCATAATCCACCAGTTTTTTCATCATTACCTGGTCTCTATATCTGTCTTTTAAATTAGCAATTGTGATACCTTGCGTCTCCAGGGTCTTGTAAAATTCCTCTTCGGAAGAAAATCCCTTTTTTATATAATCCAGCCTTTCGCTTATCTCTGATTCAGTAACTTTTATATCCAATTCTTTCGCACGGCTAAGGACAAGTTTATCTTCTATTACCTGGTTTAATATATCTTTTTTAACCTGCTCCATCTTCTGCAATAATTCATCGCCTTTATATTCCTGGCTATATTGAGCGTATAAAACAGCCAATAATTGATCGATATCCTGCTGGGTTATAACCTCGTCGTTTACAATAGCCACAAATTTATTTATAGTCTCTGCCTGTGATAAAGCCGCAGACATGACAAAGGCAATTGAAATTATTATAAATATTCTTCGAGCGGTCACAATATCAAACCATGAAAACAGAGTCGAGAAGCATACGCTCGGGATAAACTTCGCCGAAGGGTTCTTATAAGAGTTCTCGACTGAGCTTGCAGATATAGCAATAGTGTTCGCTCGAACAGTATTATTTAGATTTATTAAGCCCATCGACTGCCTCTCTCAATATCCTGCAATACAAATCAAATCCTATCGCGGATATATACCCATGCTGTTCTTTGCCTAACAGGTTCCCCGCGCCTCTTATCTCCAGGTCTTCCATCGCTATCTTGAATCCTGAACCTAAATCTTTGTACCGCTCTAATGCCTCCAGCCTTCTCCCTGACTCCCTGCTTAATACATGCCCTTTCGGAACAAGGAAATACGCGTATGCCTTGTTTTTAAACCTGCCCACCCTGCCTTTCAACTGATACAAATCAGCAAGGCCGAACATATCAGAACGGTTTACTATGA
>PEUD01000084.1:1473-1706 GCA_002780805.1 Candidatus Omnitrophica bacterium CG02_land_8_20_14_3_00__42_8
GAAACAATTACTTCCACGGGAAGCCTGTCCTGAGGAGGGGTTTCTATTATAGACATGTCTTTTACCCCCATCAAAGACATATAAAGAGTCCTTGGTATGGGCGTAGCGGTGAGAGTCAAGACGTCCACCATCAGCCTGATTTTTTTAAGCTTCTCTTTATCTTTTACCCCAAACCTCTGTTCCTCATCTATTATCACCAATCCCAGGTCTTTGAATTCCATATTTTTTCTAAG
>PEUD01000084.1:1721-2147 GCA_002780805.1 Candidatus Omnitrophica bacterium CG02_land_8_20_14_3_00__42_8
TATCAGGATATCAACAGCCCCTTCTTTAGCTCCTTTTAATATACGGTTTATTTCGCCCTGCGTCCTGAAACGGCTCAGCATCTCAACTGTTATCGGAAAATCCTTCATTCTATTTTTAAACGTTATAAAATGCTGTTCCGCCAGAAGCGTGGTCGGGACAAGGATAGCGACTTGTTTATTATCCATAACCGCTTTGAAAGCCGCTCTTAACGCGACTTCTGTCTTGCCATACCCTACGTCTCCGCAAAGAAGCCTGTCCATTGGTTTTGCGAATTCCATATCTTTCTTGACTTCGATCGTAGAACGCAGCTGGTCAGGGGTTTCCTTGAACGGAAAATTATTTTCAAATTGAACCTGCCATTCCGCGTCTTTTGAAAATTGAAAACCGGCCAACCTGGAGCGCATTGCATTCAGTTCTAATAATTC
>PEUD01000084.1:2158-2659 GCA_002780805.1 Candidatus Omnitrophica bacterium CG02_land_8_20_14_3_00__42_8
AATAGATGCCTTTCTTAGCCCTCTCCTTAGCAGCCTTCCACATCTTGCCGCCGAGCTTATAAAGCTTGGGCGGCCTGCGTTCAAAAGCAGTGTATTTCTGTATCAGATGCATTTCTTCTATCGGGACATAGAGTTTATCATTATCGGCGTATTCTATTACTATATTTTCTTTTTCCTCCTCCCCATACTTGATTTTCTTAAAACCTTTGAACCGGCCTATACCGTGATCCACGTGGACCACATAATCGTTCAACTGTATGTCTACAAAAGAAGCGAGAGGAATTTTTTCGCCAAGGTCCGTTATTTTTTTCTTTTTCGGATAAATGCCGAGTTTCGGCAGGATTATTACCATCGCGTGTTCTTCGAGGGTTTCAGAGGAAAGAAGGCTGCAGCTTCTTATGGATTCTACGATATTGCCTGATAATTCAATCCTGACAGGGCCTTCGAATGTGGGCGGGAAGATATCTATTATGCCGCCGCGCATGCTGAAATCGCCTGTCT
>PEUD01000084.1:2759-4397 GCA_002780805.1 Candidatus Omnitrophica bacterium CG02_land_8_20_14_3_00__42_8
CATATAAAAACCCGCGGAACTACGCAGAAGCCCTCCATTGTTTCGTTGGCGGGACGCGGAAAAACGCGGAAGTCAGTATTTAGCTTCAGCGTATTTCCGCGTTATGTTCAGCGTAGTTCAGCGATTAACAAAGGTAGCTACATCTTTTCAGGAATGCTGACACCTAATAGGTCAAGCCCGCTTGCTAAAACGTTCTTAACTGCGTTGATAAGAATAAGTCTTGCCTCGGTAAGATGCTTATCATCTGTAACTATGCGATAAGCATTATAATAAGAATGGAAAAAGCCGGCCAGATCCTGCAGATACGCCAGAAGCACGTACGGTTCCAGATTTACCGCTGCCACCTCGATCATTTTCGGATAATGCATCAAGGCTTTGATTAAATCCGTTTCCTGCTGTTTATCCAGAAGCAAGAGATTATCAAGGTTTGGCTTAGCGTTTTTAGAAAACTTTATTATGCTGGAAATCCTCGCGTGGGCATATTGAATGTAATAAACCGGGTTATCCAGTGTTTGGGCCTTAGCGAGCGCCAAGTCAAAGTCCAGATGGCTATCCGTCCTCCTCATTATAAAAAAGAACCTGGCGGCGTCCCTTCCCACCTCATCCATGATTTCACGCAAGGTTACAAATTCCCCCTCTCTTGTGGACATCCTGGCGGGTTTTCCTTCCCTGTAAAGCGTAACAAGCTGGGCTATGAGTATAGACAGCTTTTCTTTATCGTAGCCAAGCGCCTGGCAGGCTGCCTTTATCCTGTTTATATATCCGTGATGATCCGGCCCCCAGATATTTATTACCCTGTCATATCCCTTATCAAATTTTTCCTTATGGTAAGCCACATCAGGAGTAATATATGTATAGGATCCGTCATTTTTTATAACAACTCTGTCTTTATCGTCTCCAAAATCTGTTGACCTGAACCATGTGGCATGGTCTTTCTCGTATAAAAAACCCTTATCCTTTAAATCCTTCAGGGCCTTTTCTATCTTCCCTGATTTCGCAAGGGCCTTCTGGCTGTACCAGACATCAAAGTGAACCCCGAAGCCCTCCATGTCCGTTTTTATGGTGTTCATCATTTCTTTAGTGGCGTACTCCATAAAAAAATCGTCGGATAAGGGTGCGGAGCTCGCTTGCGCTCGCTCCGCTACTCCGCTGTCTTTTAATTTCTGAGCTATCTCGTAAATATACCTGCCTTTGTAGCCATTCTCCGGAAATTCAGATTTCTCCCCCGTTAACTCCATAAGCCTTGCCTTGACTGATTTCCCAAGCGCCTGTATCTGCACGCCTTCATCGTTTATATAATATTCTTTGGTGACGCTATAGCCGCAGAACTTTAAGATCCTGGCGAGAGAATCCCCTATAGCTGCCTGCCTGCCATGAGCTACTGTCAGCGGCCCCGTAGGATTCGCGCTTACAAATTCTAACTGTATCTTTTTGGCCTTGCCCAGAGAAGAGCTTCCGAATCCGGCATCTTCCCTGATAATATCCTTGAGGGCGCTTATAACTGCCTTGTTTGAAATATATAAATTTATAAATCCGGGTTTCACTGCTTCCGCGTTATGAATAATATCTGATTTCTCAATGTGCCTTACAATGTCCGCAGCTATGTCCAAAGGAGCTTTTCTCAGGCCTTTCGAAAGT
>PEUD01000056.1:0-981 GCA_002780805.1 Candidatus Omnitrophica bacterium CG02_land_8_20_14_3_00__42_8
GGTATTTTAGAAGGAACGGGGGCTATTAAGGCTAACGGAGGAAATAGCGCAGATTATAGAGCTGGCGGTCCAGGCGGCGGCAGGATCGCTTTGTATTATACTAGCAAAACTTATAGCGGTACGATTACTGTTAATGGGGGCAGTGGCAGTGCCGCAGGCCAGGTCGGCACCATCTACTACAAGGACTTGGGCGCGATGGTGTTGCGCGATACAACGACCAATTCTTTCACTCATACCAACGCGCGCGTAGTTAATGTAAGTATAGGCCTGTTGACTACTGACCATCTGCAGTATATGTTGAGCGAGAATTCCGACCTTACCGGCGCGAGCTATGTGGATATCACGGCGCGGCCTACGCAGACGACGACGTTTACCTTGACCGAGACAGACGGCCTGAAGACGGTTTACGGCAGGCTGTTGAAGAGCGATACGACCACGGTTGACTTGTCCGCGACGATAACCCTTGACACAACAGCGCCGAGCGCGGCGTCAACATTTACGCTTGAACAGCTTACAGGTTCGCTCGCGAACAGGATTAAGCTCACATGGCTGAACCCGTCTAACTCTGACCTGGATACGGCTGTCATAGTGTTTAAGACAACAGGCGCGCCAACCTCGGTTACAGACGGCACAGAGATTTATAACGCCTCCGCAGCCCCTGGCGCAAGCGGCACATATACGCATTTGGGGCTGACATATTACACCACATATTACTACGCGGTTTTTATGAAAGACCTTGCAGGCAATTATTCAGCGGCAAAAACCGGCTATCTTAAGCTTATGCCGCCAGGGCCGTATTTTGCCATTGCCGTGGATTCAACCAATAAGGTGGCAGGCGCGGCGTTTAATATTACTATTACCGCCAAAGACGGCACAGGCGCTACGCTTACAACATATTCGGACTCGGTTGAATTGTCAGCTGTTTATATATCGCCTTCAAGCGGCGTGACGGCGCTTACGACGGTAACGACAGGCGTATTT
>PEUD01000056.1:1031-5304 GCA_002780805.1 Candidatus Omnitrophica bacterium CG02_land_8_20_14_3_00__42_8
GACAGGTACGTCAGCCGAGATTAGGTTCAGGCCGGCATCGTTTTCGGTAACCGTGCCGTCTGCCGTGCAGTCCGCGGGCGACGCGTTTACCGCAACGGTTACAGCGAAGAATTATCTCGGGGCGGTTACGCCGAATTACCGAGGCGCGGTAAATATAACAATGGCTTATGTTGAGCCGGCAACAGGGACAAAGTCATTGACAGGGACGCTAACGCTGGCAGCAGCCAATTTTACCTCAGGCGTCGCGTCAATATCCGACCTGAAATACCTGGACGCGGGCTCCATCAAGCTTACCGCGAAAGACATAACTTATGTTACAGGCGTAACTATTCAGGGCACATCCTCTGACATTGTTTTTAGGCCGTCCAAGTTTTCGCTGGTTGTAAGTTCGCCTCCTTCCAGCAGGACAAAGTTTTACACAGGAGAGAAATTCACGTTTACCCTGACTGCCCAGACATCGGCAGGCCTTACCACGCCCAACTACAGGGGCACTGTTAATGTAAGCGGCTCATCAAGCTCCATTTTTGGCCTGGCAAGCCATACATTTACCGCAACCGACGCGGGCGCGCATACCTTTTTTGATATATATATAATGGTTGAGGGCAGCGCCTACACGATAACTGCGGCTGATTCGGCCTATTCGGCGCTTACCGCAACCTCGTCCGCTATCGGCGCCATAAGCGCGACGGTTGAGGTGCAGTCAACATCCGTGCCTGTAGGCCCAACAGAGATAACGGTAGTTATTAAGGATTCAACCGGCCAGGTCGTGACAACGGATAATTCAACGAGCATAATGATAACCGTTGTGGAATCAACGCCGAACAACACGATAATCTCAACCGCAAGGACCACGGCTGTCAGGGTAACCGCAGGCGTGGCTATTATACCGATCACGAACTCCGAGGCGGAGTCGGTTACCATAACGCCGGTCTCCATACCAAACGTCCTGCGGCCTGTGTCAGGCACGGTCAGTTTCGGCGTTATCGGTTCAAACGGGCTTATTATAAGCTATTGGTGGGAGGTTACGACCCCGATCACACAGACCATTACGTCAACGCAATATACCCAGCCTGCGCTCACTTCAATATACGGCAGTTATTCAAGCTATAATCCGTCAAGCGCGTCTACTTACGATACGAGCGTGTCCATGAGTTATACTGCCGGCCAGCAGATGTATGCGCCAGGCGGATATACGACGGCAACAGGATATAATGTACCGACAGGTTATGTTGTGCCGACAGGCTACACCGCGCCGACAACGGCATACACCGCTTCGACGACAGGTTACACCGCTCCAAGGATAAACTATACTATGCCGGCAACAACGATGCAGGCGCCTTCAACGAGTTTCAGCAGTTTGGGCATGCCGTCTAACTATGCGGCTTCCAAGGCAAATTATAATATGCCAACCGCATATAATATGCCGGCAACAGCAACTGGATATCCCCTTACGGCGGCAGGCAGGGCTGGGGCGTTTAGGCCGCCTGAGGCAGGTAAAGAAGGCCAGCAGCAGATGCCGCAAACACAGCAACAGCAAGGGCTTGAGCAGTTACAGGCAGATATCAGGGATTATGGATTTGCTTCAGGATACAGGTTTGAGCAGGGCCAGAAGCCGCCGCAGGGATTTTCTCCGTTTGGCCCGCCGCCTCCGGGTGAGGGACAGGATGTGGGATATGGGGTACGGGATATGGGTAAACCCATGCTTTGGGTGATGGGCATGGCAGTTATAATGAAGGCCCTGGCATGCCTGATGAAGATAAAGAGACACAGGAAGAAGAGACGCAGGAAGAAGAGACGCAAGGGGGAGAGACAGAGTAAGGATGGATAAGCCGGAATTCTAGAAACAGTTTCCAGCCCAAAGCGGAAACTGTTTCTAGTCCAATCGGGACAGTGGGGTAGCGGTATTTAGAAAGCAGAAACAGTTTCCTCGGAAAAAACATGGCCAGGGGAAACCGTCTCTGTTTTTTTATTGCCTGGCCGCAGGCAATGAGGTATAATTAAAGCATGTTAAAATTTCTATATACTTTCATAATATTTCTATGCGTTTCAACCTGCGTTATTAAGAATGTAGCCGCTGACTACGATGACAGCATGGAATACTATAGAAGCGCCCAGGAGGCGTACATCCGCCGAGACCTGTCTGCCGCGGAAACCCTCGTGAAAAAATCCGTATCAAGCGATAAACAAAACGAGCACGCGTATGTCCTGCTCGCCGAGATACTATACCTTAAACAGGATATGGCAGGCGCTATCAGCGCCTTGAAGTCAGCGCTTAAATTAAACCCGAATTTTACGGTTATCAGGTCGCGGCTGGAGCAGATGGAGAGAGAGGATTCGTTTGACGCGAAACTGCGTGAAGTTAAGCAGGGGATTTTTGAAATTTGTCATCCTGAGGAGCTCCGCCAAAGGCGGGGCGACGAAGGATCTGATATGCCAGATCCTTCGGTCGCCCCTGCGGGGCTCCCTCAGGATGACAGCGTACGCCTTGCGTTACAGGAGGCGTATGAAAAGATAGGCAAGGCGTTTGATTATTACCCCCGGCACACGATCGTCGTCCTCTTGTATCCGGCGGACGATTTTTATAAGATGACGAATCTGCCGCAGGCAGTGGAGGGGATGTTTGACGGAAAGGTGCGCCTGCCGCTACCCGCTACCCGTACCCCGCTACCCGACGATGTAAAAGCGGTTCTCTGGCACGAATACGCGCATGCCATCGTTTACGGCCTATCCATAGGTAAGGCGCCCATGTGGCTGCACGAGGGCATCGCGGTGTATTGCGCCGCGATGGTTAAACCGCATGATTGCGCGAAATTAAAAGAGGCGCTTGTCGCAGGCAAAACACTGCCTCTTAATTTTTTGTTTAATCCGTCCGGAAGATTTAACGCCGGGTTGTTTTATCAGGAGTCGTATTCTGTTGTGGAGTATATAATACAGATATGGGGCGTTTCCGGTTTAAAGAAGGCCCTAAAAACAGGCCGGCTCCCAATGAAAACAGATGCGTTAGAGAAACGCTGGCTCTCCTGGGCCAAGGAAAAGTATTGTTCTTTGAGTAGTATTTAAGTTTTTCTGTATAAAAAAACCACGATAGCATCAATAATGAGGATGCCAAAGGCGAGAAAGTAGAGGATGGAATCGTTCATATAAGGCTACCTCTTTTTTTTAACAGCCCAGATAAAGACGATTAAGGCCAGTATTCCGGATAACAAATAAAAAGTTAAAAGGTTCATTGTTTTTGTGCCTCTATTTTTGACAGCTTCACAGCGATGCTTAAAAACAGTATAGTCATGCCGACGCCTACGGTAAATGTAAGCCATGGTATTTTACCTGCGGCTCCGGGAACAAATATGCCTACCACCAATGAAGCAAAAATCAATTTTGCGCCATCCAGAAAGAAATCGGATATTATGGCCATTTCATCTTTTGTGCGCATATATGTTAATTTTACCATATGAAATCTTTCTGTCAAGTTTAAATTTGACAGAAAAGTATTGACCGTGGTTGTAATTGTGGTAAAATACATTAAATAGAAATACAATTGAAATGTAATAGAAATACAGTGGAAATAAGGAGCGCAGGATGGCAAGAGAACAGAGCAGGCTGCTCGGGGAATTGCTGATAAAAAGCGGAAAGCTTACCCAGGAACAATTCAAGGACGCGCTGGATAAACAGCAGTTAAGCGGAAAGCTCTTGGGCGAGCTTCTGGTTGAGCTGAATTACGCCACGGAGCAGGATATTACGATGGCGTTGAGCCAGCAGTACGGTATCCCTTTTATAGACCTTGACAAATACAGCGTTGACAAAGATGTGCTGAAGATCTTTCCCGAGAGGGTCTTGAGAGAAATGCGCGTTGTGCCTCTGTTTAAGATAGAAAAGTCAATGACCGTGGCGATGAATGACCCCTTGGATATACGCGCCATAGACAGGCTGTCGCATATGTCCAAGTGCGATATAGACCCTATGATAGCGACGAAGTCATCTGTGCAGCGCGCGCTTGACAAGATTTACGGAAGCGTGGGGTCTATGGAGTCGGTTATAGAAGGCATAAAGATACAGGGCGCGGCCATGCGAGACCCATCAGCGCATGAGGATTTTAAGGCGGCGCGCGGTTCACAGGCAAAAGGCGGCAGGTCCGACGAGAAGCTTGACGCCCTGCTGGCAGCCACCGAAAAGGCGCCGGTGGTCAAGCTGGTCAACAGCATACTTAAGCAGGCAGTGGACAATAAGGCAAGCGACATACATATAGAGCCGGAAGAGGGCAAGACCTATATCCGCT
>PEUD01000010.1:0-1682 GCA_002780805.1 Candidatus Omnitrophica bacterium CG02_land_8_20_14_3_00__42_8
AGGCCGAGAATAGGCAGGTTTTAACCTGCCTATTTATGAAGGCCTTTGCGGCAAAATTGTAGGGTACACTTTAGTGTGCCATAATATATGCAAAAAGATACAGTCGTCATTTTAGATTTCGGGTCCCAGTATAACCAGCTTATAGCCAGGCGCGTAAGAGAATGTAAAGTGTATTCTGTCTTAATACCTTACAGCGCTTCTATTGAAAAAATAAAATCATACAACCCTAAGGCGATTATACTTACAGGCGGGCCTGCGAGCGTTTCGGAAAAAGGTTCTCCCAAGGCCAACCCGGAGATATTCAGGCTCGGGGTCCCGGTTTTAGGCATATGTTACGGGATGCAGTTTACGGCTTATGCGCTAGGGGGAAAAGTCGGCAAGAGCAAAAAACGGGAATACGGATACGCAGAACTTATTCTGAATAAAAAAGAAAGATTTTTCGCGGGTTTTCAGAAAAAAGAAAAAGTCTGGATGAGCCATGGCGACAAGGTTCAGGAAAAGCCAAAAGGTTTTATAATATTAGCGCGCACTAAAAACAGCCATATCGCCAGCATGGCTGACCCCAAGAAGAAGATATACGGCGTCCAGTTCCATCCAGAGGTCATCCATACCCAGAAAGGCATGCAGATTTTTAAGAATTTTCTTTACGATATAGCTGGCTTAAAACCCACGTGGACAATGGCTTCATTTATAAAAAATTCTATTGAAGAGATAAGAGCGAAGGCCGGGCGGGAAAAAGTAGTGCTTGGGTTAAGCGGAGGGGTAGATTCTTCTGTGGCGGCAGTCCTTTTAGACAGGGCAATAGGCAGCAGGCTTCATTGTATATTTGTGGACAATGGGCTATTGAGAAAATATGAGAGAGAATATGTAGAAGGCGTGTTCAAAAAACATTTTCGCATAAATCTCCATGTAGTTAAGTCCGAAAAAAGAGTCTTGGGGAGATTAAAAGGAGTCAGCGATCCTGAAAGAAAGCGCAGGATCATAGGCAGTGAATTTATCAGGGTGTTTGAAGAGGAGTCAAAAAAGTTAGGCAATGTAAAATTTCTCGGCCAGGGCACACTTTACCCAGATGTTATCGAAAGCGTTTCCGCAAAAGGAGGGCCGTCCGCTACCATAAAGACGCATCACAATGTGGGGGGCCTTCCTAAAAAGATGAACCTTAAGCTTATAGAACCTTTGAGAGGCCTTTTTAAAGATGAGGTAAGGCTTCTCGGAAAAGAATTAAGGCTTCCTGACAGCATGGTTTACCGGCAGCCTTTCCCGGGCCCGGGCCTTGCCGTCAGGATCATAGGGAATGTAACAAAAGAACGCCTGGAGATCTTAAGGAACGCGGATTTAATCGTGCAGGAAGAAATGGAAAAGTACGCCGGATATAAAAATATCTGGCAGTCATTCGCGGTGCTTCTGCCTGTAAAAAGCGTCGGCGTAATGGGCGATAAAAGGACATATGAAAGCGTGGTTGCTTTGAGAGTTGTTACAAGCCAGGACGCCATGACAGCTGACTGGGCCAAGGTGCCGTATGAAATTTTAGGTAGAATTTCAAACAGGATTATAAATGAGGTTAAAGGCGTAAACCGGGTGGTGTATGATATAAGTTCCAAACCCCCGGCTACGATAGAATGGGAATAAATATGTCCAATGATTATTTAAAAGATAAATGCGGGGTATTCGGGATTTTTGGC
>PEUD01000010.1:1696-4301 GCA_002780805.1 Candidatus Omnitrophica bacterium CG02_land_8_20_14_3_00__42_8
GAGACTTACTTATATGGGGCTGTATGCGCTTCAACACAGAGGCCAGGAATCAGCGGGCATTGTTACTTCTGACGGCAGGCTTATAAGAGAACATAAAGGCATGGGCCTGGTATCAGAGGTTTTCAATGAAGAGGAGATCTTAAAACTAAGCGGCAATATTGCAGTAGGCCATACCAGATACTCTACCACAGGTTCTTCAAATATAAAAAATACCCAGCCGTTTTTAGTTGAAACACTTTCCGGCCATATCGCGGTTGCACATAACGGCAACCTTACCAATGCCCTGACATTGAGAAAAAAACTGGAAAAAGAAGGCGCTATATTCCAATCCAGCATGGACAGCGAAATTATTATCCATACAATCGCTCATTCAAAGAAAAAGGATTTCAAAGAGAGAATCAAAGACGGGATATCGCAGCTTGAAGGCGCGTTTTCAATGGTGCTTCTCGTGGAAGACGGGATTATCGCGGTAAGAGACCTTAGAGGGTTCAGGCCGCTTTCTCTGGGCAGATTAGACGGAGCATATGTGATTGCGTCTGAGACATGCGCATTCGACCTGATACACGCTGAATTTGTCAGAGACGTAGAGCCCGGAGAAATTCTTTTTATCACGAAAAAAGGTGTTAAGTCAGTGTATATATCCGACGAAAAACCGAGGCCTTCATTCTGCATATTTGAATATATCTATTTTTCAAGGCCTGATTCAAATATATATGGGAACAGCGTATATCTGACCCGCAAACGCCAAGGTGCGGAGCTTGCGAAAGAATCTCCCTGCAAGGCAGACCTGGTGATAGCCATCCCTGATTCTGGGTCTTCGGCCGCGATCGGGTATTCTGAAGAGTCAGGCATCCCGCTTGAAATGGGGATGGTAAGGAATCATTATATAGGCAGGACTTTTATCCAGCCTGCTCAGCACATAAGAGATTTATCCGTAAGGGTAAAATTAAACCCGATAAAAGACGTCGTGAGAGGTAAAAAAATAGTTGTCATAGAAGATTCTATCGTGCGTGGCACTACATCTAAAGCCAGGATTAGAACATTAAAAGAAGCAGGCGCAAAAGAAATACATATGAGAGTGAGCTGTCCCCCGCATATTTCTCCGTGTTACTATGGGATAGATTTCCCGACGAAAGAAGAGCTAATTGCTTCTTCCCACACAGTAGAAGAAATACGCAGGTTCATTGGACTTGATAGTTTAATCTACCTTAGTCTGGAAGGCCTCTATAAGGCCATGCCTCTAGCGAAGAATAAATTCTGCGTATCTTGTTTTACCGGCAAATATCCCGTTCTCCCCGAGCAGGGCATGAGTAAGTTTAACCTGGAAAATCAGCTTTCTTTCCTCAATAAAATCTGATTCTGATAAACCCGTTGAGTTCAAGTTGCTAATGCAAAAAATCTTAGTTTATAATAAACGGTTGTATATTTCAAAACAGTTTTTTAAATATACAAAACAGTAAAAATATTATAATCTTTTGGTACTCAAAAGAGCGGAAAGGAGAAAAAATGAGTATCAAAAGAAGTCCGAAATTTCGTCATTTGACTCAAAAAGATCGTGATCAAATTGATGTCTTGGCTCGAGAGGGGTATACGCTTCAGAAAATTGCTGAAGAAGTTGGCTGTAATGTAAGCACGATATCCCGAGAGTTACAACGCAACATATCTAAAAAATACAAAAAATATGTTGCATCTATTGCTCAAGCGAAAGCAATCAATCGTAAATCCTATTGTGTCAAAAGATCGAAGTTTAATAATTCTTTCATTGTCTCCTATGTAAAGAGTAAATTGAAAGAATCATGGTCTCCTGAACAAATATCAGGAAGACTTAAAAAAGACTATCCTGAGATGCATGTAAGTCACGAAGCTATTTATCAATACATTTATTCTTTAGATGGCGCTGAACGCAAAAAAATGGTATCATTATTGCCGCGTTCACATAAAACGCGTAAAAGAAAATATACCGATAAAACAGGCCCTAAAACAAAGATACTTAATCGTATCGGTATAGAACAACGGCCGCCTATTGTTAACGAACGTAAAGAGCCTGGACATTGGGAAACAGATACTATGGTTTGTAAATCCAATATCCCAGCAATCAACACCACAGTTGAACGCATAGCAAGATTTGTTATAATATCTAAATTAAACAGAAAGAACGCTTATAATAAAGCCTGTTCGCTTATTGATAGGCTTTCTCAAATCAATCCCGAATTACGGCGTTCCATAACTTATGATAACGGAACGGAAAATGCCGGGCATACTATGATTAATCATTCTTTAGGTACCAAAAGCTATTTTGCTCATCCTTATCATTCTTGGGAACGCGGTTCCAATGAGAATATTAATGGCCTTATCCGTAGATTTATTCCCAAGAAAACTGATTTGTATTCTGTTACCGAAGAACAAGTTGCTGAGATAGAACATAAACTTAATAACCGACCCAGAAAATGTTTAGATTATTATACACCTTTTGAGGTAGCAAGCTCTTTGAAATTTTTTGAACTTTAATTTTTTATTCTTTTGAGTTAGTAAATTTTGCATTTCAAACTTGAATGCGCGCCCAGATTTTGCAATAGCAAAATCTGCCCGACTTGTCCCTGCGTTT